>JAHFEI010000263.1 GCA_023248615.1 Nitrospinales bacterium
AACCCCCTTGACATCCACGGCGACGTTGCAAAGCACTTGCGTTAACGCGGGCGGCCTTTATGACCCGGATAACTATTGCACACACATCATGTCGGACGGACACTGCACATGGGACATCGCCGGCTCAGGAAACTACGTTACCCAAACCATCACAACGACGGCTTATTGGGCTGTTCCCTAACGGCAGGGGAAATAATGTTTATGGAAAGATTCCTGGATACGGCCTCCGCCTTGTTGCTTGTCGGCCTGATGGTTTCCTGCGGAAGCAGCGGTTCCTCTTCTTCAACAAATACGGGCACGGGCACAGGCACTGGTACCGGCACAGGCACAGGCACAGGCACAGGTACAGGCACGGGTACCGGCACGGGCACCGGCACTGGTACCGGCACGGGCACGGGCACGGGAACCGGCACGGGTACCGGCACGGGCACAAATACTGTCTTTTCCTCTGTTGGAAGTTGCTCTCTTCCCGATCCCGTCTGCTTCAATTACAGCTATTCCATTGGCGGGACGGCCGACAATTATTCCTTTACGGAAATCCTGACATATTACTACTATACTTCCACCATCGCCTCCGGCGGTCAGCTTTCGTGCAGCACGTCCTCGGGAACAAGAACCTTCCCGCTAACGAGCACATCCACCATAACTTCAAACACTCCAAGCGCCACCATGCTGTATTATTGCGCCTCGCAGGGGGGAGTCTTTTCTCCCTCGACCTCCTGCGCCGCGGCCGGTTCATGGGGGCACTGCACACTGGACATTACCGGCTTCGGCAACAAGACGATGCAAACCACCACGACAGCCGGTTCCTGGGTTTTTCCGTAACAGCGGAAACCAACAAGAAAGCGCTTGCCCTTTGGCGCGGGCGAAGGCGTGAAGTGAATAAGAAGGGCGCGGCTGATGGCCGCGCTTATCCAGCCCTTACCAGGTTATGTTTTGGGATTTAAGGAAGTCCTGGGCTGCTTTAAGGCCCAGCCGGGCCGCGCTTTTGTAGTCCTCCATCGCCTTGGCCTGCTCCCCCAGCTTGCCATACGCGGCTCCCCTGCCCGCGTAAGCCGCCGCGTATTTGGGATTGATCCCAAGCGCCCTGTCGAAGTCCTTTATCGCCCCTTTGGCGTCTCCCAGCTTTACCTTGGCGTTGCCGCGGTTCAGCAGCGCCGCGTCATTGGACGAATCCAGTTCCAATGCGCGGTCGGCGTCTTTTATCACCTGTTTGTAGTCGCCGATGGCGCCGTATTCTGAGCTGCGGTTGTAGTAGGCCACCACATTCTTCGGATCCAGCTTGATTGCCTCGTCATAGTCGGCGATCGCCTCCTTGTGCTTGCCGAGGCCCGCGTAGGCCGCGCCGCGGTTGACGAGGGCGCCGGCGTGCTTCGGTTGCAGTTCCAGCGCGCGGGTGCAGTCCTCCATCGCCTCTTTGTATTGCTCCAGGGCGCCGTGGGCCACGCACCGGCTGAACAACGCCATGGTATCCCTCGGTTTGATCTCGATGGAGCGGTTAAGGTCCTCTATCGCCCGTTTGTGCTCCCCTTGCTTGCCGTAAAGATTGCCACGGTTTACAAGCACACGAGGCTCCTTGGGGTTCAGTTCCAACGCGCGGCTATAGTCCTCTATCGCCCGTTTGTAGTCGCCCAGATTGCCGTAGGCGTTGCCCCTGCGGTAATACGGCTCCACGTCTTTCGGGTTCTTCTTTATTTCGCCGGTCCAGTGTTGGACGGCCTCCTTGTACGCCTTAATCTCCGGCGTGTTGGGCTTTGCCCCGGCGGCGATCCCCGTTGCAATCGCGGACTGCGTGGAAAGGCAGGATAAGGCCAAACTGAACAGGAAAACGGCAAACAACCGGTACATATCAATCCTCCATAATTTCCGCGGGGGCGGACTCATTTGCGCCTGCCAACCCCTCCTGCGCCTCCCCTTTCCGGATGGATGGGTGGGGTGTGGTTGCCGTGCCAACCACAATCGGGAAATGATAGCAGAAACCGCCCGGATTTCCAAAAATTAGGCGGTCGGGATTCAATGAGGCCAGAATGCTTTAAGAACAAGGGCAATCATGCCCCCTAAAATAACCCCGGTGAACCACCGGGTCAATCTTATCTCGGCTTCAACAACGGAAAGCCTTGTGTCAAGTTTGCCGATCTCCCCCTCTATCTTTTTATCAAGCTTGGCGATTTCCAGCCCAACTTTGGCCATTTCCCCCTCTATCTTTTTATCAAGCTTGGCGATTTCCAGCCCAACTTTGGCCATTTCCCCTTCAAGCTTTTTATCAAGCTGGGCAAGCGTCGCGTCAATATGGTTGAAACGGCTGTCGAAATTCGCCATCGCCACGGCGGCGGCCTTGGCCTTTTCATCCGAGGCTCCGGCGTCCTTTAACGCCTCGTAAAGTTCCACCACCATTGTGCTCATGAAATTAATAATACCTTCTCATGGCAACCAACGCAACTTTTGGGTAGTGTATCAGTTCGAAAATATTTCCTCCCCTTCGCCATGGGCGATAAGGGGAGGACGCGCCGTGGGTACCCACGGCGCGGGTGGGGTTTAACCAAACCCTGTTTTTTCATAATGATCGGGAAAGCATTTTTTAGGAACAACCTCCCCCGCACCCCCTCCTTGCAAAGGAGGGGATGAATTCAAAAGCGGGGGAAATGGCGTCGTTACTTCTCCATCCTTGCCAAGGGGAGGATACAGGTGGGGTTAAGAAAAACCTCCCGCAAGTTCCAGCACCTTGTCCTTCCCGGATATGTTCGCTTTGTCAATTTCAACGGAAAGACATCCCTCGATGGCCTCTTTAACATTTGCAAGAAGCTCCTCCATGGTCTCCCCCTGCGTGGCGCACCCTGGAATGGCGGGTACTTCGGCCCAAAATCCACCCTCTTCGGCTTCATGGATAACAACTTTAAATTTCACGGTTTTCCTCCGGTTTTTATAGCATCACAATTCGACGTATCCGTTCCCCGGCAGAGGGAACAAGGGAAAAAAGGCCCCGTAGAGTTCCACGGGGCGGTGTTGTCATCCTGAGCCTCGGCGAAGGATCCCTTTCCGTTTGTCATCCTGAGCTTCGGCGAAGGATCCCTTTCCGGAAAGAGATTCTTCGTCACTTTGCTCCTCAGAATGACAGGAGCGGGGAAAGGACAAAAAAACCGTGGGGTTACGCGGGCGACGCTGTCATCCTGAGCTTCGGCGAAGGATCCCTTTCCGTTTGTCATCCTGAGCCTCGGCGAAGGATCCCTTTCCGGAAAGAGATTCTTCGTCACTTCGCTCCTCAGAATGACAGGGAAAGAGATTCTTCGTCGCCCTGCTCCTCAGAATGACAGGAGCGGGGAAAGGACAAAAAAACCGTAGAGTTACGCGGGCGGTGTTGTCATCCTGAGCCTCGGCGAAGGATCCCTTTCCGTTTGTCATCCTGAGCCTTGGCGAAGGATCCCTTTCCGGAAAGAGATTCTTCGTCACTTCGCTCCTCAGAATGACAGGGAAAGAGATTCTT
>JAHFEI010000264.1 GCA_023248615.1 Nitrospinales bacterium
TTCCACGCTTTTAATGACAGCTTCCGGCGAAACCGGGGAAAGCTTCGGCTTGTCTTTCCCCAACTCGATATCCGAAAGGGCCAAAAGGTCATCCACAAGCCGGGTAAGGCGTTCCGTATGCTTTTGGATAATGCCAAGAAAATGCCGTGCCGTTTTCGGGTCATCCACCGCTCCGTCCGACATGGTTTCCACAAACCCGCGGATGGCGGTAAGCGGCGTCTTTAGCTCATGGGATGCGTTTGCCACGAAATCAACTCGCATCTCCTCAATATTTTTTTGCGGGGTTATATCGTGCAACACCAGCAACGTCCTTTTCTGGGGCGACGCCTGGATGAACGGGGAAACCACTGCGGAGATAAACCTTATGGCGCCACTGCTTTGCGCAATGTCGCGCCGCACCGTGGTCTGCGCAGTGGTGTAAAGGTCTATGGCATCCAACAGGTGCGGGTTGCGCACGACTTCACGCACCGGCCTCCCTATACAATCTGCGGCGCGTGGGATGGCAAACATCTTCGTAAATGCCGCGTTATACAGCAATATTCTCGTTTGCGCGTCCATAAGCACAACGCCGTTGTCCATATGCTCAATAATCGCGCGCACCTTCTCCTTCTCGTCCTTCAACATGTCCAGCGTTTCCAATATCCTGTCGGCAAGGGCGCGGGCGCGGGCGCTAACCCTTTCGGCCTCGTCATCGAAATCCCCTTCTTGCGGCACTTCCAGAAACCTGCTGGAAAGTTCCCCAAGGTAGCCGGAAAGCCCCTTAAGCTTGCGCGTGAAAGACAAGTGGATGAGGAGGCTGACAACCATCGCAAGCAGTGAGGATGCCGCAACCGCAGAGCCGAGGTAAGACCACAGCAACGCGTCCCGACCCTTATCTACCGCTTCCGGATCCAGCATTACCTGCAATACGCCGACAGATAGGCCATTCACGGCGGTGGGGAAAGCCAGGAAACATGCATCCTTCTTTAATTCGTTGCTGAAGCGGCAATCCTCCGTTACACTCCCCCGCATTGCCGTTTGGATTTCCGGCTCATGGGCGCTGATGGGTGAACCAGCCTCACCGCCGATAAAGGATACTGCCGCCCCTGATGATGCGCCTATCTCCTTCAACGTCACATCCAGCAAACGCCCGTCTTTCATCAACTCCGGGTGTGAAGCAAGAGCGCGGACAAACATCCTGTTAACGGATTCTGCCGCAAAAAGCCGCTCCTGCCTGCCGCTGCTACGGACTATGTACAAAGAACACAGCGCAAGCGGTAACAAGATAAGAATGTAGCCGACAAATACCTTCCAGCCGAACCCTTTAAACATAGTCAGGAATCCGGATTGAAAATATACCCAAAGCCCCTGACGGTTTGGATGTACTTTGGTTTTTTGGGGGATTTTTCAATCAGCATGCGCAGACGGCGGATATGCACATCCACAGTCCGCGGCTGTACGAAGGCGTCGTCCTTCCACACATGGTCCAAAAGCTCGTCGCGGGAATATGCGCGCCCCGGATGCTGCACCAGAAATCCCAATATCCGGAATTCGTAGGGGCTTAGGTGTACCACTTTGCCGTCCACCTTCACCGTCACGGAGTCGAAATCTATAAAAAGCCCGCGATGGGTAAAGACCTGCGGCGTAGGCGCGGCGGAAGATGTCCTGCGTAATACAACCTTCACGCGGGAGGCAAGCTCTTTCACGCTGAACGGCTTCATCAGGTAATCATCTGCCCCTATTTCCAACCCCAGCACACGGTCGGTCTCGGTTGTCTTGGCGGAAACGATTATCACCGGCAGGTGTTTGGTGCGCATGTCCAACTTTATATTTCGTAGCACATCCAACCCCTGTATGCCGGGAAGCATCAGGTCCAGCACCACCAGGTCGGGCTTGAATGTTTTTACCCTGACCATCGCTTCTTCGCCGTTCAAAGCCGTATCGGTAATGTGTCCCTCTTTTTCCAGGTTAAAGCGAATGAGGTCGTTTATATCCCGCTCATCTTCTACCACAAGAATCCTGGACATTTATTCCTTCTGCCCATCCTTGTGTGCGGCCACTACCGGCTCGGTGTGGCGCACTATTTTGCCGTCCACCATATATATGACCATCTCGGCGATGTTTGTCGCATGGTCGGCTATTCGCTCAATATATTTCGAGATAAACATAATGCGCGTGGCGCGTGGTATGGTTTGCGGGTCTTCCGTCATGTAGGAAAGTAGCTCGCGGAAAATCTGGGCGGTCAAGGCATCCACCATATCATCCTGCATGCGTACTTGCTGGGCCAGCTCCGTGTTGCGCGTTACAAACGCGTCAAGGCTGTTCTTCAACATAGATTTCGCGATGTCGCCCATGCGCGGAATATCCAGGTACGCCTTCAGGCGCGGCTCGCCTGCAAGATCCAGCACACGTTCAGAGATATTTACCGCCATATCCCCCATCCGCTCCAAGTTATCTATTATCTTGATGGCAGTGGTCACGAAACGAAGGTCTGGCCCCATCGGCTGGCGCAACGCGAGTATGTTTATGCACATCTCGTCTATCTCGACCTCCGTCTTGTTGATGGCATGGTCGTTGTCGATGGTGGTTTTGGCAAGCTCCACGTTGTGGTCCATCAACGCCTGTATGGCGTTGGATACCTGCTCCTCCACCATTCCCCCCAGCCGGAGGACAATCTCCTTGAGGTCCTGCAATTCCTTGTCAAAATATCTGTTGTAATGAGGCATTTTACATAATCTCCAATCAACCAAACTTGCCCGAAATGTAATCCTCCGTCCTCTTTTGTGAGGGGGTTTGGAATATTCTAGCTGTTACATCTATCTCCACCAGTTTACCCATGTAGAAAAACGCAGTGTAATCGGAACAGCGTGCCGCCTGTTGCAGGTTATGGGTCACTATTATTATAGTGTAGTTGCTCCTTAGCTCCTGTATCGTTTCCTCTATCTTTGCGGTAGATATCGGGTCGAGAGCGCTGGCCGGCTCGTCCATCAATATTATTTCTGGCTCGTTTGCCAGCGTACGCGCAATACACAGCCGCTGTTGCTGGCCTCCCGACAAGTCCAACGCCGAGCGCCCAAGCCTGTCTTTCACTTCCATCCATAGGTCGGCCTGTTTCAGGGAACGCTCCACTATTTCTTCCAGGCTCGTCTTATCCTTTAGTCCGCGCATCCGCGGCCCGAACGCGATATTGTCAAAAATAGTCATCGGGAACGGGTTTGATTTCTGGAAAACCATCCCAACCCGTTTACGTAGCGACTCCAGGCGCGTACCCTCGCGGTAGATATCGCTACCTTGTATCTGGATGTCCCCTTCTATGCGTGTCCCCTGAAGCACCTCGTTCATCCTGTTCAAGCACCGCAGGAGTGTGGATTTGCCGCAACCGGACGGCCCTATGAGCGCCGTTACCTGCCTGCGAGAAATATTCATGTTTATCCCAAAAAGCGCCTGCACCTGCCCGTAGTAAAAATTCAGGTTG
>JAHFEI010000265.1 GCA_023248615.1 Nitrospinales bacterium
TGCGTGAAGGCGGTCGCTTGAAAAAGCTTAATTTATGCTAAAACTCCCAGAAACTGATAAAGTAAAAAAGCGGTCAATTAACGTGCTCTTAAACCGGACATTTCTATGTGCTCGCAACACGGCTTTCAACACGGCTGTTGCGAGCACATCGATTGTCCTATGCGGGAAAGGTTACTTCCACCTTCAGGCCGCCGAGCTTTTCAGAGCGGCCCAGCGACATGGTTCCATTGTAACTTTCCGCTATATCCTGCGCTATCGCAAGCCCAAGGCCGTGTCCCGGCGTGCTTTCGTCCAAGCGCATCCCACGTTTAGTAATCTTTTCCAGCATGTCCGGCGGACAGCCTGGCCCGTCGTCTTCCACGATGATAGCCAGGTTTTCCCCTTGTGATATCGAAAGCCGAACTCGCCCCCCGGCCCATTTATACGCATTGTCAAGTAGCGTCCCCAGCAGTTCCGTCATATCCTCTGCATCGCATGCGGCAAAATTCCCGGCAGGCAATTCGGACTCCACCACAACATCCCTATCGCGGTGCATCATTTTTAGCGCACCCAGCAGGGGCGGCAAGTCTTTTTCCGGCGCGAACCCCTTTCCCGGAGCGTAAGCGCCAGCGAGCCGCGCCTTCCGGAGTTCCCTTTCCATCAGCCGTTTTATCGTGCCGGTCGTTTCGTCCATCAGCATGCGGAGCGCCGGGTCGTTTTTGGCCGCATCGCTGTCCGCCGCCTGGATAAGGGCAGTCAGCGGCGTTTTAAGCGCGTGCGCAAGGTCACCCAGCGCATTGCGAGACCGCGCGAGCCTTTTGCGCGTTATCTCCGTAAGGCGGTTGATGCGGGCGACAAACGGAGCCAGTTCCGCAGGCACATCGGCGTTTATCCTTTCCGTTTCTCCACGCTCCAGCCGGTCGGCGTCGAGCCGCGCCCGGTTGAGCGGCGCAAGCGCCATGCGCACTATTATGACCTGTACCAACAAGAGCGCCGCCAGAGTTGATACCGCAAGCATTGCGTAGCGGTTGCTGAACAGGGCCATATCCTTGTCGGTATCAGTGACGTCTTCGGCCACGCTTATCTCCAGTTGTTTGCCCTGCTTGGTAAATGTCGCTGTTTTGGCAAGCAATGTTTGTCCTTTGGGGCCCGGTATGCGCCGTAGCCCTTCCGGCAGGTTTGGTAGCTCCTCGTCCCACAAAGAGCGGGAGCGGATTTCCTTCCCATCAACGCGGATAACGTAATAGTGCCCGGAATAGACCCTTTGGTACACTTGGCTCACGGCGGTAGCTTGAAGCTCTACACTGCCCTCCGTGCCAGGTTTCGCGGCGGCGAGTAGGTTTTCCATCTCGTGTCCGAGGTTGGATGAGATTTTGTCTTCCAGCATCCTGCGCGCACTACCGCTTGCCATCCACCAGTGCAACGAGAAGACAAGCACCAGGCTTATGGCAAGGCCTATGGTGATGCGGTACTGCAAAGAAGTGTTGTTCATGCCATCAGTCGCCGAAAACATATCCCTGCCCGCGCCGGGTTTTGATGGTGTCCCTGCCTATCTTGTCGCGCAACCGGCGGATATACACTTCGATGACGTTGCTTTCCTGTGCGGCATCCATATCGTAGATATGCTCTTCCAGCGTACTTTTGGAAAGCACGATTCCGGGATGCATCATGAAGTACCGTAGCAGGCGGAATTCCACGCCTGTAAGTTCCATGGCTCCGCTTCCCGTCACCACCATCTGTTTCTCCTCGTCCAGCTTGATGCCGTGGCTTTCCAGCGTGGCGGGGGCGGTTTTTGTGGCTCTTCGAAGCACGGCATTCAGGCGCGCCAGTAGCTCTTCGTAATGGAACGGCTTGCCGAGATAATCATCCGCCCCGGCTTTGAAGCCCTCCACGCGCTCGTTCCACGCGCCCCTGGCTGTCAGGATAATTACCGGGGTTGCGTTTTTCTTGCGCCGCCAGTTCTCCAGCACCTTCAGTCCCGGGCGCTTGGGAATCCCCAGGTCGAGGATTATCGCATCGTATTGGCCGGAAGCCCCCATATCTTCACCGTCCTCTCCATCACCAGCGTGGTCTACCGCAAAACCGCTTTTTGCGAGCGAAATTTTAAGACTTTCCGCAAGGCGCGGGTCGTCTTCAACCAGTAGCAGGCGCATGCCTTAGTCCTCGTCCTTTTCCATCTCAATAAGTTTACCCGTTTTGGCGTTGAACTTAAGCTCCCACACTATGCCTTTGGAATCCAGTATCTCGACTTTATAAATGTAAATGCCCTTTTTCTCGCGTAGCCCTGCTTCCAGCAGTTTGCCGGACTTCAGTTTTTCCGCTTTCGCCACTATGGTTTTCATCGGAAGTATTTCCCCCTTTTTTACCAGCTCTCTTGCTTCACTGTGGCCGAACTCCCGGGCCAGCGCGGTTGGCGGCAGGCAAAGGGCCGCCGCCAAAACCGATGCGTAGAAAAGGGATTTTTTCACATGCTCTCCTTAATGCTTCCGCCTCAGTCCTCAAACCTGCCGAAGCCGGGGATGTTGACCTCGTGTTCATTGTACGACCCGCTACCTGCATCTTTATGGCAGCGGGCGCAGTGTGCAAATGACTTCACCTGCTGGTTGCCCTTTACCATCCTGTCCGGCACTTCGCGGTGTTTCCGCACAAAGTATGGGGTGGCGGAAATCGCCACTGGCGTTTCGTTGGCCGGTATTGAGTGCAATATTTTTACCGAGGCTTTGTAATCGGAATTTTCAGCCGCGCCTTTTACAAGGTAATCGGTAATAGCCTTCCGGTCTTCGGGCGCCAACTCCGCGTTGTCGCCAAAGTGGTTATCAAGCGTGTCCATAACCTTCCGCCAACTTTTTGCGGGGAGCAGTCCCGGCTGGTACGCAAAATGGCATGAACCGCACTCCTTCTTGTACCCTTCGTTTGTGGACGGGGCCACATCCAGCCTTCTCCCGAAAATGCTTCGGCCCTCGTGTCCATTATAGTCTTCTCCGATAGCGTTACCCACAATCAAAAAACTGCCGAGTAGCATGATAGCCGCCATTATTGCCGATTTTTTATCTTTCATGGCCTGTTTGTCCTTTCCTTGTTATTTGCCGTTGATAAATGCCAGGAAATCGCCTTTTTCCTGTGCCGTGCACTCACGCGAGTACACTTCCTTGCAATTGCGCTTGAACCATTTCTCCACAAACTTCTTGTCAGACAGCCTCTTCGGGTTGGCCGATACTGCCATCGGCCCTATGCCTTCACCGGTTTCCATATGTTTTCCGCCTTTTCCCAGGTCGCTTGTGTGGCAGGCGGAACAGCTAATAGCCTTGCCGTTCTTGGACGAGGATGTTTGCGCATTCCACATCTCTTCCCCTTTCTTGGCCGAAAAATCCCCCGCGCCCGCCGACTTATACCCGCCCATCAATTCCTCCACCGCCCCGGCCTGGGCCACAACAGGCGCGGCAAACGCCACGATGGCGGCCATCA
>JAHFEI010000266.1 GCA_023248615.1 Nitrospinales bacterium
ACATTGGACGCCGCCGGGGAAACGAAATCAGGCTAATCACCTGATTTTATTGGTAGCCCCAAGGGGAATCGAACCCCTGTTACCGCCGTGAGAGGGCGATGTCCTAACCGCTAGACGATGGGGCCAGCGAAAGAGGGATTATAGCCGAAATACCTTTGGGAATCAACACCTCTCTCGCAAGTAATCTGCCTGCTTCTCCGCAAACAAAACACTGTGGTACAAACCCGTGATTTATTGACTTGTAAGGATGGATATGCTACTTTGCGTATACCTTAATATTGATGAACTTGTATATTCGTGCGAGGAAGACTTGATAGTCGGCGTTACGAAATGGGGGGAGAATGGAATTTAGGATAAAGCAGTCGGAAATTGAACGATGCCTCCAAAGAGTCCAAGGCTTTTTGAGCCTGAAAAACCAGATACTAAGCCACATTCTTGTCAGAACGACCAAAGAGGGCATCGATGTTTTTGCGACCGACTATGACATCGGCCTGAAAGGGTCGTACATCGCCGCGATAGAGCAACCCGGCACCGTGGCACTTCAGGGGCGCAGGCTTTACGATATCGTGCGACAACTTCCCGACGAAGAGATACTTTTCCGTTTTGCCAGCCCCGGCAGGTGCGAGGTCATTTGCGGAAAGTCCAACTTCAAGCTTGCCACCATAGACCCGGAAGGGTTCCCGGAAGAGCCGAAATTCCCGATGGAAAAACTCATCTCGCTCGATACCGAGATGTTCAAGGATATGCTGAAAAAGACCGCCTACGCGGTAAGCCAGAACGAATCCCGCATGACTTTAAACGGCATATACATGGAGATGTTCCCCAACGCGGTTAAAGTGGTGGCCACCGATGGCCATAGGCTGGCGTTTGTAGGGCGCACTGTGGAGCTACCGGTAAAGGAACCGTCGTCCGTCATCATCTCGCGCAAGGCGGTGCTGGAAATAACCAAGTTGCTCGATGAAGAGGAAGGCACTTTGCAAATAGTCCGCTCGGAGAACCGCATATTCTTCAAGAAGGGAAGCTTGGTGTTTTTCACGCGCGAGGTGGAAGGCTCCTTCCCCAATTACGACCAGGTAATCCCGAAGCGCAACTCCAAGACCGCCGCGATAAACGTAGAAAAGGCAAGGCAGGCCATCAAGCGTGTAGCCACGGTGGCGGACGAGAAATCCAAGCTTATCAACTTCCAGTTCAAGAAAAACAAGCTGGAGATATTCTGCGACGTGTCGGAAGTGGGCGAAGCGCACGAAGAGCTGGATGTGGAGTATAACGGCGAACCCCTTAGGATAGGCCTCAACTCGGCGTACCTGCTGGACCTGCTGGGGCATATCAACAGCGAAAACGTGATATTCAAGATGGAGCAACCGCTAGACGCCGTGCTGGCCAAACCGACGGACGATGACGACTACCTGTCCATCATCATGCCGATGCGGATATGAGTTTTTTCCCTCTGCCAACGAGAATACAGGAAGACTAAGAAACCAAGAAATACCGAACCGGTGAGGTATCCCGGTTTTCCCCTGCGCCGCCACCTGCACAGCGTCAACCGCCAAGTGCGGCAGGCCACCATGGTCTAAGCTGTCAGTTGAAAATGTCGGCAAACCTTCCAGTAATATTGCGCAACCGGTTGGCCAAGGTGCAACCTATCCCGCGCAAGACCACGATACCGATGTTGGGATTGGTTTTGAGGATTTCGTCGAAGTTCTTCCGCGGAAGGGATAATATCTCGCAGTCTTCGACGGCATTTGCCGATGCGCTCCGCCTGGATTCATTCTCAAGCAACGCAAGCTCGCCAACGATAGAACCTTTTCCGAACTGGGATATCACCGCCTGCCGTCCGTCTATGGATTCCTTCTTTATTTCCATCTTACCGCTGACTATATAGAGAAGGTTGGTTCCCAAGGCGCCTTCCTTAATTACTTGCGTCCCTTTCTTTATCACCGAATACTCGATGTACCCCGCCAATAAAGACCTCTCGTCCGGCGTTAGCTGGTCGAAAAGCGGTATCTCCATCATCAAGACCTTGATCTGCTCTACGTTCATCGTATTCCCAACCTAATAAAATTAACCGCCAAATCCGGCGTTTGCCGGGGCATATGCGGCAATTACTCGAAGCTCATCTCCACCACAAACTTCGCGCCGTCTATATCAAACGGAATAGCAACGGTCGGTCCCTTCGTCATGTTCTCTATCACATGGTCTGGCCCCTTGATAATGCTGGGAAGCCCCGCCTCGAACTTGAACCCCTTGCCAGCTAATTCGCGCCGCGCATCACCGGAGATCATGTTGGTAAGCTCGCCTATCGCATCGCTGACCTCTGGCGTCAGGTGGTCGTAATGCTCGCCCAACATGGAACCTACAATCTTCAACGCCGCAGCCTGGGAAAGCGTGAACACCACAACCCCCCTTGTGGCTCCGGTGAGCCCGATAACTCCGGAGATATCTCCCTGAGCCTTGTTATCGGATTTTAAAAACGGTTTGCCGGCAACCGGGTTTACGAAAGCCATCATGCTAAGCACGTTAACTGCGGCCTTTAAAAACGGGTTTATAAATTCTGCGTTCACTACTCCTCCGAAAACATCCTGTTTAACACACCGAGGGATTCACCCACCCGATGCAAAAGCACCCGACCCCAAAACCACACCCCATCAATCGACACACTCAACCTACATGATTCGGATCGGATACCGTACAAGCCCAATAGTACGCAATAAAAACCGGTAAAGCAACCGTTGCGGAAAAGGAATAATGGCGTATATCAACAAACCATAATAGAGGATAGCCGCAACTTAGTATCAGCCTGAAAATATACCAACTGCTGCATCAGTATGGGACGTTGCCAGATATCGACAAGGATTAGGGGCGCACATTTTTTAAAAAAATATCAGGAGTGCGGCGAGGCGGTTTCCTGACAACAGCATTTTCAGGTACAGCGGCGAGAAGGTGCTAGCCGTGGTGTTTCTGGCGCGCGGATTCATCGGTCGCCAAAATATCGCACCGCTCGTTTTCGCGATGCCCGTTGTGGCCGCGTATCCACGCCCATTTTATCTTGTGGATTTTCGAGAGCCTGTCCAACTCTTCCCAGTGTTGCTTGTTCTTCACCGGTTGCTTGGAGGCCGTCTTCCAGCCGTTCCGTATCCAGCCGCCTATCCACTCCGTCATACCTTTCACCACGTACTGCGAATCTGTGGTGGCTACCACTTCAGAAGGCTCCTTGAGCATGTTTAACGCCTCGATGAGCCCTGTCAGCTCCATCTCGTTATTGGTCGTATGTTTTTTGCCGCCGGAAATCTCCGTCTCTTTCCCGCCGATGCGGATGATGGAACCCCATCCGCCGGGGCCGGGGTTGCCGACACAACTGCCGTCGCTGAAAATTTCCACTTTTTGCATTTCAGGACGCTTCGGCAAAATTGCAAATACCAGCTAGCCGGGACATC
>JAHFEI010000032.1:0-10076 GCA_023248615.1 Nitrospinales bacterium
CACGGGTAATGCCATACACCAATATCCCGTCCTCGTAAATCAGGTTGATGCCCATCCCGTCTATTTTCAGTTCCGTCTGGTATTCCACATCCTCCCGGCCCAGCCCTTTTTTGGCCCGCTCGTCGAATTTTTTAAGTTCCTCTTCGTTGTACGAGTTATCCAGCGACAACATGGGCGGGTTGTGTTCACGCGCAACAAATTTTTCCGCCACCCCGCCGCCGACCCGCTGTGTTGGGGAATCGGGCGTTACATATTCCGGGTATTGCCCTTCCAATACGCGCAGGTCGCCCATCAACGCATCGAATTTTGCGTCCGTTATTTCGGGGCGGTCTTTGAGGTAGTAGCTTTCCTCGTAGCGCCGTATGAGGGATTTCAGTTCCTCAATACGCTTTCGCGGGGCCACGCTATTTTTCTATGCGAATGAGCTTTATGAAAGGCAAAATCCTCTTGATATCTTCCTTGGAAAGCTCCACGCCTCTCCTGTAAAGATCAAGCGCCTGCTCATCAAGCACCTGGTAGTGGCCGTTCCAGCAGTGGTAGGTCAAAAGCGGCGTCCCTAGGCTATCAATAAGGCGGTTAAACCACACCGGTCCGCCGCACACATGGCAGTGGCCGAAAATCTTGGCGTAGTCGCCCGCACGATCCGTGCAAGGGTCGATACCGTCCACTTTAGGTTTGTGCAGTTTTATTTTTTTCATTCCTCTGCCTTCTTCTTTTGCCATCCCGGCTGATTATAACAGCCGGGGGACGGTTTTGGGCGGGAAATTCTTATTTGCGGCACAAAAAAAACGGGATAGAATCAGGTTGGCAAGGTTCGCCTCTTCTAACCGGGGGGCGGGCTGTATCTTTTGTTGGAGCGGTAATGGAAATATTCGATCTCGTCATAATAGGCGGAGGGCCGGGCGGCCTTTCTGCGGCGGTGTACGCCCTGCGTGCCAGGATGAAACTTTTAATTATTGAAAAGGCCGGGGTTGGCGGACAGATAGCCCTTACCGACATAATAGAAAATTACCTTGGGTTTCCCTCCCTCTCCGGGCTGGAACTTGTGGCGCACTTTGAAACGCATGCAAAAGGGCTGGGGGCGGAGATAAAGTACGCGCTCGTAAAAAAGGTTACGAAGGAAGATAACCATTTCACTATCGACCTCGGCGACGAAAAAATCGTAGCAAAGTCCGTGATAGTCAGCTCCGGCGCGGAACCTTCCAAACTCGGCATTCCTGGCGAGGAGGCGTTTGCCGGCAAAGGCGTTTCCACCTGTGGCACCTGCGACGGGCCGTTTTACCGGGGCCGTGACATCGCGATAGTTGGCGGAGGCGATACAGCCACGAAGGAAGCTGTGTATCTGAGCAGGCTGGTTAACAAGATTTACCTGGTACACCGCCGCGATGCCTTGCGGGCTGAAAAGGTATTGCAAGAGCGCGCCCTCTCCCGCCCCAATATAGAGTTCCTGTGGCATCACCGGGCGGTGGAGATAAAGGGTGATAGGCAAGGGGTAACAGACCTTGAGGTAGAAGGCGTGAAAGGCGGGGTACGCCGCACGCTAAGCGTACATGGAGTGTTCATTTTCGTCGGAATTGTACCCAACACCGGGTTTGTGGATTGCGAAAAAGACCCAGCTGGCTTCATAAAGACGGATGCGAACATGGAATCTTCCGTACATGGCCTGTTTGCCGTGGGGGATTGCAGGGTTACGCCGTTGCGACAGGTTGTAGTGGCGGTAGGCGATGGCGCGGTGGCCGCAGTGAAGGCCGAGGAGTACGTTTCCGAACTTGAGGGGAAACTCTACGCCGGGAAATCGGAAAAAAAGTGACGGGAGATTTGGCGTAAATGGATTATTCACAGTACGGCGGAGGCTCCGACGCGCCGGGCGGCATTGATTACGGCAACCTCGGCATGGGTTCGGGGCGCAGGGGCGGGCCGAACAACTTGGGTGGCGGCCCAAACGCCCCAACCCTTCCCGCAGAAAAACTTTTCCACGAGTACAACAAAAAACGGATACAGATAGCGACACAGATATCGCCACAGAAGTCCCCCATTGCCATCCACCTCGTGCCGCTCCTTTTGCACTTCAACAACTCCGCCCTTCCCGGCTATGTGGAAAGCCCGGATGGGTGCGGCGGCATTGCGCTATTTGAGTGGTCGGAGGAAATGAAGCAAACCGCCGCGTACCTGATAAAGGATTACAAGTCTGTGGAAAGGGACCTGCAACAGGCCAGGGTAAATACCACCCGCATAGAATCGGTTCTCCTGATGGGTAGCGTTGGTTCCTCCGCGCAAAGCGCTGGCTCCGATTTCGACTACTGGGTCGTGGTGGATGGCACAAAGGTACCGCCCAAAGACCTGGATAACCTGCAGAAGAAACTGGTGGCGGTGGAGCAATGGGCCGACAAGCAGGGCGCGGAGGTCCATTTTTTCATCACCGACCTCAACAAGGTCAAGGTGAATGATTTCGGCAAAGTAGACAAGGAAAGCGCCGGTTCCTCGCAGGCGCGTCTCCTTAAAGAAGAGTTCTACCGAACATGTATACTGGTGGCTGGCAAGCGCCCGCTATGGTGGCTTACCCCCCCCGGCATCAGCGATGAAGAATATGAAAACGCCATAAAAAAGCTGGCTACCACCCCGAATTTCAGGCGCGAGATGTATATAGACCTGGGGAACATATCCACCATTGGCGCAGAGGAGATTTTCGGGGCCGCGTTGTGGCAGATAAACAAGGCGATGGAGTCCCCCTACAAGTCCGTGATGAAGATAGCCCTGCTGGAGAGCTTCATTGACGCCCAGGGAGATAGCACCCTTTTGTGTGATGAACTGAAAAAAAATATCCTCGCGCAAAGCAAAGTGCCAAAGGACATGGATCCCTACCTGCTGATGATAAACCGGCTTCTCAGCCTGTACGAAAGAAAAAACCGTAGCGACGTAGTGGACCTCATCCGCAAATGTTTTTACAACAAGGTTAAAGTGAAGCTGACCCCGGCGATACAGAAAAAACAAACCCCCAGCTTCAAGGAAGAAGTCATGATTCGCTACATAGCCGAATGGGGATGGGACGAATCGAAGGTGGCCCTGCTTAACGACTACGAGAACTGGGATTTCGATACGACCCTAAAACTTGGAAGCGAACTCCACCAGTTTTTAATTGAGACCTACAAGAGCGTTACCGACACCGTAAAGGCGATGCCGGACTCCAAGTCCAACATCTCCGAATCCGACCTTACGGTGCTGGGGCGGAAACTGTTCTCGTTTTACAGCCGCAGGCCGGGGAAAATAGAGCCGATTAAAAGGGCATCGGACGAAGGGCTTCGGCAGGAATCGGTCACTTTCATGCCTGTCATACAGCACGGAAAAAAACCGGTGTGGACATGCTACCGCGGCAACGTCTCGACGGAAATAGCGCGCAAGGCCAACGTGGAGTACGCCGCAATACGGAAAAGCACATCGCTGGCCGAATTGATTTGCTGGCTTACCGTGAACATGGTGATAGATGGCGGCACCTTCTTGCATCTCGTCACAAACCCTTGCCCGGTGCACCTGAAGACCATACAAGACTTGGTAAAGATGATAAACGACTTCATGCCGCACACCTCCATATCCGCCCTAAAGAACGAGGCCCTGCTAGGCCAGCCCGAAATAACCGGCATGCTGGTGGCGGTAAACTTCGCATCGCAGACTTGGGCAAAAGAGATGGAGGAACTGACCGTGCTGTACAGCAACAGCCACGGCGAAAAGTTTGTGGAAACGCTGGAGCCAAAAACCGCCCCGCTACGGCTTGTAGCCCTTGCCAGCTCGGCCAACATATCCGCAGTGATGCACCCGCTAAATTTTTTCCGCCTGTATATCCCAAAATCGGAAAACTCCGTCAAATTTGAAAAGATGGTACGGACGCTGATCATGTCAAAAATCAAAAAATCGACGGCGCCGACGCAAGCAACCTAAAGCGTGAGAACCCCGACGGCCCGCCTGTTCGTCGCCGTATGGCCTGATGAAAACCTTCGCGGCGAAATAGCCGGGGTGGTGGGCGAACTGAAAAAAGCCGATGCGGATATCAAATGGGTTTCCGCCGAAAACCTGCACCTTACGCTGAAATTCCTAGGAGAAGTCGAAACCGGGAAAGTAGAAGAAATCGTCTCCACGCTGAAAAGTGTACGGCAAAAAAGCTTTGAAATGGAGGTTGGCAACCTTGGCGCCATTCCAAATTCCAGGCATCCTAAGACGATTTTTGCGGATGTAACCTCCGGTGGCAAGCCGCTACAGGAACTGGCCCAAGCTATTGGGAATACTCTGGAAAAGACAGGTTTTGAAAGAGACCCAAGGGCGTTTATTCCCCACGTTACGCTTGGGCGCGTGAAATCGCCCAAAAACCTCCAAAAATATTTTTTAAAAATGAGTGAGCATAAAGGCCAAATTTTTGGTAAAATTTCGGTCACTAGGTTTTACTTGGTAAAAAGCGACATCCGGCCGCAAGGACCGGCATACACGGAAATAGCGGAAATACCGCTGGAGAATGGAGGGGAAAATGAGTGAGATAAATTCTGATAAGAAAAAAGCTCTTGATAACGCCTTTGCACAGATTGAAAAATCTTTCGGCAAGGGCTCTGTAATGCTCCTGGGGGAAAGCGGCCCCAAGATGATTATTGCAGGAAGCGACATCATATCCACCGGGGCGCTTTCGCTGGACATCGCGCTAGGCATAGGCGGCATACCGCGCGGCAGGATAACGGAGATATTCGGGCCGGAATCTTCCGGCAAGACGACGCTGACACTGCACATCATCGCCAACGCCCAAAGGAATGGCGGCGTGGCGGCGTTTGTGGATGCCGAGCACGCGCTGGACACGCAGTATGCGGAGAAGCTGGGTGTAGACGTGAAGAACCTCGTCATCTCCCAGCCGGATACCGGCGAGCAGGCGCTGGAGATAGTGGAAACGCTGGTGCGCTCCGGCGCATGCGACGTGGTGGTGATAGACTCTGTGGCGGCGCTTGTGCCAGCCGCAGAAATAGAAGGCGAGATGGGAGACAGCCATATGGGGCTACAGGCGCGGCTGATGAGCCAGGCGCTACGCAAGCTTACGGGCATCATCTCCAAATCGAAGACCAGCGTAATCTTCATAAACCAGATACGCATGAAAATCGGCGTTGTCTTCGGCAACCCGGAAACCACCACAGGCGGCAACGCGCTTAAATTCTACTCATCCGTGCGGCTGGATATCCGTCGTAGCTCGCAGATAAAAGAAGGCGAGACGGTAATAGGCAACCACACCCGAGTGAAAGTTGTGAAAAACAAAGTCGCGCCCCCGTTCCGCGAAACGGAGTTCGACATCCTTTTCGGGCATGGAATATCGATGGAAGGCGACCTGCTGGACTTGGCCGCCAACAACGGCTTGGTGGAAAAAACCGGCTCGTGGTATGCGTACAAGAAAGAGAAGATAGGGCAGGGGCGCGAACAGGCGCGCAAGTTCCTTATCGAGAACCCGAAAATAGCCGAAGAGATTGACGCGGATTTGCGGGCGAAGTTGCTACCCCCACGGCAGAAGGCCGGAACGCAGGAAACGTCCGAAGCCAAGCCCTCGCGGAAAAAATAAAGCCGCATGGCCGAAGAGTTGAAACGCGCCCTGAATGTGGCCTACAGGCTATTGGCGGGGCGCGACCGTAGCGTGTACGAAATACGCTCCGCACTTTTGAAAAAAGAGTTCGCGCCAGAGCTTGCGGAGGAGGTTGTCCTCGTACTTTCGGAAAAGCGCCTGCTGGACGACACGAAGTTCGCCCGGCTCTACGCCGAATCGCTACTGCGCAACAGGAAAGCAGGGCCGCGCTACATCGAGCAGGCGATACTGAAAAAGGGGATAGCCCGCGAAACGGCGGAAAATACCGTCGCCGTAATATTCGCCGACCCGTACACGCAAGAGCTGGAAATAGCCGGATGGGTGGAACGGAAAACCAAAAGCATGAAAAGCGGGCTGACCCCGATGCAAAAGAAAAAACGTATTTTTAATTTTCTCATCCGGCGCGGCTTCTCCTATGATGCCATCATGAAAGGCATCGGCAAGCGGAACTTCGGCGATTGAGCATGCAATATTTCTGGGGCGCATATTTCTTCGGCATCGGCGCGGCTGTCGGCTCGTTCCTTAACGTGGTCATCTACCGCGTGCCGAAAGGCGAATCTATAGTAAAGCCCGGCTCCCATTGCCCATCGTGCAACACTCCCATAAAGGCGTACCACAACATCCCGATAATAAGCTGGCTTATGCTTCGCGGAAAATGCGCCTCCTGCGGCGCTGGCTTCTCGCCCAGGTATATGCTGGTGGAACTGCTAACAGCCCTGCTTTTTGCCGCATGCTGGGCAAGGTTCGGCATCGGCGCGGCATCGTTCGTGTACATGGCCTTTTGCGCCGCAATGGTGGCAGTGGTTTTTATAGACCTCGACCACCTCATAATCCCGGATGCCATCACGCTTCCCGGCATAGTGGTAGGCTTTGTCTGCTCCTATCTCTTCTTGCCTATTGCCATGTCCGATGCGCTGTACGGCTTTTTGGCGGGAGGCGGGATTTTTTTTCTGCTGGCGTTGCTGGTGCCGGGCGGAATGGGCGGCGGCGACATAAAACTTATGGGGATGGTCGGCGCGTTTTTAGGGCTAAAGGCCGCGCTGATAACAATTTTTCTCGGCTCGCTTGTCGGCGCAATCGGCGGGATTATAGGAATGGTGGCGCTGGGCAAAGGAAGAAAATCCAAAATCCCGTTCGGCCCGTACCTTGTGGTGGGCGCACTTACCGCCCTCTTCTTCAAAGACCAGGTGATAGATACCTACTTCCGCCTCTTCGTCCCCGGGTACTGATGCTGTTGGCATCGCTTACCCAATACTGCCTACGAGAGACGGTAAAATGGCGGTCACTATATTGGGATGTAGACTGATTGTGGGAACCATGAGTTTATGTCTGTGGAGCCGATAGGCGTGGATGAATTTCCCCAATCACTGTTTCGATACATTGATAGTAAGCGCATTGAAGATTTAAAAGGACAATCGCCGTTTCCGCCTGTCGTCTCTAGGAGTGCTTGAACTTTGCAAAAGGTTTTTAGACGCGGTCGAACGGACCGCCGGTCAACTGCTGGAACTGCAAGAAATCCAGTCGCGCAACGCCGCCGAACAGGAACTCGAAAAAGAGGTGGAACAAGGACGGGAAATCGACGGTTGACGCAACGACCGCGCTTTTAGGCCACCCAAGGAGAATGCATGATTCAACCGACTCATAGCGCATATTGAACTAACGTATCTATCAATATATGTAGTTATATGTAGTTTTCGCCCTTGGCATCAAGGCACTTTTGAACGAGGGCGGAGGTGGCGGCTTTTTCCTTATGCCGCAAGAATTTCAGCAAACTCATCAGGCTTTGACCATCTTGCAATGGTGGAAAAATCTTCGACCAGCTTAAAATCCTCCCCAGCCCACACATCCATCGTATCGTCAAAGAGTGAGACGAATTGCATGCCTTCCGGCCCGACCTTAAGGCTGTTTAAATCGTACCAAGTAGCCAAAACATGTTCGCATACGCTTCGAGCGGCCGCGCGGCTTCCAGTACCAAGAACGCAAACCAGCGAACTCTTCCGCAGTGTTCTGGTGTGAAAATCAACCTGCCATGTACGACCTGAACGGCCGACCAGCCGTTCACCCCGCTCAAAGGCAACCTGCTTTTCACCCAGGAAGAGTTCGACTTCTTCCGATACCGACTCCACCGCACGGGTACGCATGGTGAACCACAAATCGGCAACTCGAAGCGCCCCCTGGGCGACCCGCATTAACACGGAAGAAAAATTGTCGCCAGGCTTGACTCTTGCCGTCAACATCCCTTTATAACGCTCCAGACCGTGGTTTAAACAAACATCCTCGATAAGTTTCTCCTGTTTGGGAGACCTGCGCGGGGAAAGGCTTTGCATCCGCAACCAACGCAATGTTTCCCCCAAGTCGGTAATAGTCACAACTTCCGCCTTTTCTGAATAGAACAGATCAATGACATCGCCATCGGGATAAAGAAACGGCGTCCTAATCCTTGTGTAGCCATTGATTGGAGAAGTGGTAAAAAGTTCCCCAAGTGATTTTATGGAAACATTAGTGGACAGCGTACTCATAAAATCTCCAGTTGAACGGATGGCGGATCGTGCATCGTCCCGTTATGACGGATTTTGGCTTCCGCGCAGAACTGATGCCACACGCCAACCGGTTGGGTCGAAGCTGAAGTAATATCATTCGGCTCATAAGCCTCTTTATCTCGAACTGGCTCATTCCACCTATGTTTATGCTTTTCACCGACAAAGTGGCAAGAGGGGTTATGGTGGTCTTTCCCCATGTCAAGCGCGTAGATACGGCCGCTTCCCCGGTGGATTAAAGCATAGCTAAGGGTTCCGGCCAATGAATTATAGCTTCCTTTGACAAAAACCGGATAACCGGGATTGGATGAAACCTCGGCCTTAAATTCAACTGCGGGAGAATGGTCTTCGTCCTCCGCCCAAGATATATCCCCTTCGATACGCTTACTCGCGTCCGCGATGAAAGCCTCAAAGTCCGTTTGATTCATAAGCCCCGCTTTATTTTCGATTCCACACGCATAATATATCCCTTAAACCCATCTTTCCCAGATGACTCGTGTTTCGTCCCTTCCCCCATGAATAGAACTCTATGCGAAACGGTAAAATCTGTCAAGATCATCGTCTTCCTCCCATTTTTGAGCCTTTTCCTCTCTCCTTTGGCGGCCTTTTGCCGGACAATCCGGCCATTTCATCCCGATCGTGACGGTTTTTATCATTCAGGGCAAACCTTCCCCCCGTTCTGCCATGCTTGCCGCCCGAATTGGTTGCTTACGTCGCCGCCAAGGGCCGGAGCCGGTCAATACGAGCGAGAATCAAAGCGAACATTTCCCTCAGCATCGCCACCTCCGCCATCTGGAAGCAGACGTAGCGGGCCGTCCGCACCACCTTCGCGCCAATCTTTATCAGCTTTTCCCGAAGGGTTGTCAGCGTCCAGTGCCTCACGCTCCGGGGAAGGACAAGCCGCCGAAGGAAGTTCCCCATGTTGTACGCCAAGGCGAACAACTGGAGTCTCGCCTGGTTGTCCCGGAACGTCCGGCACGACAGCCGCGTCCACTTCACGGCGTTCTTCCCCTCCTTGATCCACTGCTCCGCCGTGCCGCGCTGATTGTAGAAACGGACGATGCCTTTCGCGTGGCCCGTCATGTTGGTCACTATGAACCCGACGCGGGGGAACAGTTCCCCTTGATGCCACTCCACCTTCGTCACCACCCGGCGGGGTTTCGTCCACGAGGCCGCTTGGTACTGGAAGGAGTGGTAGAAGACCTTCGGCCTGTGCGACGGCCTCCCGACGGGGCGCACAAGGTCCGCGCCCTTTTTTTACCAACTCGGTATGGAGAATACCCAAAAAACAAAACAACCCACTATGGGAGTGGCTTTGTTTTTTTGGTGGGTGAAACAGGGCTCGAACCTGTGACATCCAGCTTGTAAGGCTGGCGCTCTACCAACTGAGCTATTCACCCATGTTACGGGGTGAGATTATAACACTACAAAACGGTTTGTATAGGAATTTAGAGTAACGCGCATTTTTCCAAGTAGCCCCTTGCATAGTAGGGTTTTATCCAGTTGCGCCGGGCGCAGGGGTCCAGTTCACTGCGAGGAGATGTTGGATATCATTCGTGATAAAAGTTTTTTGGCCTGCGCCCTTTCGTCCGGCGACATCCCTTTTTGCAACTCCTCCAATATCTCCCGCACCGCCGCCTCCAGCTTTTGCCGCATGCGGTGCGCTTTTGGCGTAAGCATCACCTTGAACGAGCGGGCATCGGCGCTGTCTGCCAGCCGTTTCACATATCCCGCTTTTGCCAGCTTGCCTATGGTGCGCGTGGCGGCGGCCTTATCTACCGCTATCAGGTCGGCCAGGCTTTGCTGTGCCTGTCCGTCTTGTATGTACAGCGCGAAGAGGAACGGATATTGTCCCGCGCCTATGCCGAACGGCTCCAGCTTTTTCGCCATCCGCTTTGCCATGTGGCGGGACGAAACGGCTATGTACCGCCCGATGTTGT
>JAHFEI010000032.1:10086-12415 GCA_023248615.1 Nitrospinales bacterium
TTGTCCTTAAAATCGAACATAATCCCTCACTTTTTCACCGGGATATACGGCTTCTCCGCAAACCATATGAAAAACACCAGCAGGAAAAAAAATCCCGCCCCAAGCGTGAAGATATCGTTCGTCGCCAGCATTACCGCCTGTTTTACTACGGACATTTCCATCATTTTCAGGCTCCCCGCCGCACCCAAGCCGGAGGCCCGCATGTTTTCCAGCGCACCTGCGGCAACGGGATTGTACACGCTTATGTTTTCGGCAAGCATTGCCCTGTGGTAGCTGATGCGGTCGTCCCACAGCGCCACGCTAAGCGACGTGCCGAACCCGCCAGCCAGTATGCGGGAAAAATTGCTCAGCCCCGCCGCGCTTGCAATCCTGTCTGGCGGCAACCCGGCTATGGACAATGTCGTGATAGGCAAAAAGAAACACGATACGCCGATGCCCATGAAAAGGCGCGGGGCGGCAACGCCAAGGAATGTGACGTCGGTATTAAACCCCGCCTGCCACATGCAGGTGACGCCGAAAACAATAAACCCGATGCTGGCAAGCATTCGCGGATCCAGCCGGTGCATATTTTTCCCCACAATCGGAGTGAGTATAAGCGTGAGGATGCCTACAGGCGCGGCGGCCAGCCCTGCCCATGTTGCGGTGTACCCCATCTGCGTTTGTAGCCACAGCGGGGTAAGCACGGCGGTGGCGAAAAAAACCATGTATCCCAGGCTGATGGCGGTAACGGCAACCGTGAAGTTGCGTATCTTGAACAGGGATAGGTCTACCACCGGATGTTTCTCGTAATACTCCCACGCCAAAAACAGGGTGAGGCAGACGGCGGCAACTACAGCCAGCGCGGAAATGTACGGCGAATCGAACCAGTCCAGGTCGTTCCCCCTGTCGAACATCATCTGCACGCTTCCCACGCCTACCATCAGTAGCACAAGCCCCACGGCATCGATTGGCAACGTCATTTTTGTAGATTCGCGGTGTCGCAACACCTGGTAGGAAACGTACGACGACAAAATCCCCACCGGGATGTTGATGTAGAAAATCCACGACCATCCGATGTTGTCCGTCAGGTATCCGCCCAAAATCGGCCCCAGTATCGGCGCAACTACCGTGGTCATAGACCAAAAGGCCAGCGCCATGCCTTTCTTTTCCTCCGGGTAGCAGCGTAGCAAAAGGCTTTGCGAAAGGGGTATCATCGGCCCCGCCACCGCGCCTTGCAACGCCCGCAACGCCACCAGCGTGCTGAAGTTCGGCGCCAGCCCGCACATCCACGATGTAAGGCTGAAGAGCGCCGTGCATGTTACGAAAAGGCGCACCTCGCCGAACCGCTTCGCAAGCCATCCGGTAAGCGGCACCACTATCGCCGTTGCCACCGCATACGAAGTGATAACCCACGTCCCCTGATGCGGGCTTACCGACAGGTTGCCGGAAATGGCGGGGATGGAAACGTTTGCGATGGTCGTATCCAGCACATTCATGAATGTGGCAAGCGCGAGCGAGATGGTAGCCACCACCAGCGTGAGGCCGGTAAGCGGCGGGTATTGCGGTTGTGCGGGGGGCGGCATTATTCCCTGGCTAGGCCTGGTTTTCCCATGTTCTCGCGAAGCACCTGGCGCACCAGTTCGTCCGCCCCTTCCTTGTATTTTTCGTAAACGTCGGTGTGGTAGATTTCCCGCCCAGGCTTGGCTACGGATATCGCCGCTCCGCTTTTATCGTGCGTATCCACCACCACCTTCATGGAGAGGCCGATGATAAGCGGTTTTTTGGCTATCTCTCCGGCATCCAGCGAAATTTTTACCGGCACGCGCTGGATAATTTTTATCCAGTTGCCGGTGGCGTTTTGCGGCGGTATTACGGAAAACACGCTCCCGGTTCCTGCGCCGATGCCAGCCACATTCCCGTGGAACACCGTATCCTTGCCGTACATATCGGATTCCAGTTTTACCGGCTGGCCTATCCTCATATCAGCCAGTTGGTTTTCCTTGAAGTTGGCTTCTACCCACACCTGCTCCAGCGGGATTAGCGCCATAAGCGGCTTTCCGGGAGTTACCCGTTCTCCCATCTGCGCGCTACGCCTTGCCACATGACCGTTTGCCGGCGCAACCACCACGGTGCGTTTTAGCGCAAAGTACGCGTCGCGCAGTTTTTGTTCCGCCATCCTTACGGAAGTATGCTTTTCCACTTTCCCGGTGCCAGCCAGCTCTTCCGCTTCCCGCAACTGGTGCCGTGCCAGCGCCAGCGCCTCTTGCGTGGAGCTTTGCGCCGTCTTCGCGTGCTCGTACACCTCGTACGTCACCGCTTTTTGTTCGTAAAGAGCCTTCCGGCGGTTGAA
>JAHFEI010000267.1:0-1443 GCA_023248615.1 Nitrospinales bacterium
CCTACGAACCCGTAGCACATAAGGACGCCCAAAAACGTGCCCAGCATCGCCGCGCCGATATGGTGGCCAAGCACTGCGGGCGGCTCGTCTATCTTGCCCATCGTTATGACGACGCCAAGCACGGCGGCGACTATACCAATGCCCGGCAACGCGTCGGCCACATTGCCTGTTAGTTTGGACGCCACCAGCGATTCTTCGTAGTTGGAATCCATCTCGGCGTCCAAAAGCGCATCAAGGTCGTGATAGGACATGCTGGTGGACATGACGGTGCGAAGGGTATCGGTCACGAAATCCATTGCATGGTGGTTGCGGGAAAATTTGGGATATTTTGCGAATATGGGGCTTTCCCCCGGCACTTCCACATCATTTTCAATGGAGATGAGACCTTCCCTGCGGATTTTGAAGAACAGTTCGCTCATCAGCGTCAGCACTTCCAGGTAATCGGCTTTCTTGTAGGTTGCGCCCATGAACATTTTTTTAAGGGCGTTATAGACTAACTTCATTGCCCATGTGGGCGCCTGGGTGATGAACCCGCCTAACGCCGCACCGCCGATAATGACAAGCTCCGCTGGCTGGATAAGGACGGAAAAATTGCCTCTTTCCATGGCGTAGCCGCCCAGCACTCCGACTAATACGACAATCGATCCGATAATTGCGAGCATTTAGTTTTCCACCCTTCGGGTTCCCGGTTTCTCGTCTTCGTTGGCTATTGTACATCTACTTTGTGCTGGCTGTATCCTATCATCATGATGGAACATGTCGGAAATATGCAGTGGCAGGGGCGGAGATTAATTGCCCCTCACTGTTTCCCCGATTGATACCGCCCCCCGCCACCCTTGGGCGTTAAGGAAGAAGGCGGGGCAATATGCTAGGATAGCCGCGTTGATAGTTTTTTGTTTGATACAGGTGTAAAATGCCCCTAGTCGCATATTTACCTGTGGAGGATAAAAAATATGAAAAAGCCTGTTTTGTTCCTGTTGTTTTTTCTTCTATCCGTTCCCGCCGCCCTTGCTACCGATATTTCCGGCCCGATGAAAATAGAGGGGTTCGACTCGCCGGAGAGCGTGACCACCGACGGCAAATTCTTTTTTGTATCCAACCTCGGCAAGGTCTTAAATCCCACCGCTAAGGATGGGGACGGTTTCATATCCCGTCTCTCCAAGGACGGCACGGTGCTGGAGCGCAAGTTTCTCCCTGCGGGCGACGGTTTTCTGGATTCGCCAAAAGGGATGCTGGTAGTGAACGGCGTTTTGTACGTTGCGGATGTGGATAAGCTGGTTGGTTTTTACCTGCCCAAAAAGAAGCAGATGTTTAAAATGGATTTTGCCCAGGAAAAAACGCTGTTCCTTAATGCCTTGGCAAAAAAGGACGACAACACTATTTTCGTCTCCTCCACGGATACCAACAAGATTTTCGAGGTAGCCATTACCGGCACACCGTCCT
>JAHFEI010000267.1:1453-3396 GCA_023248615.1 Nitrospinales bacterium
TAAACTTCTTGTCGATGGCGTGGCGGGAGCCAACGGGCTGAAGTACGATGCCGCCGCCAAAAAACTCTATGTGGTGGGATGGGGGAGCGACAACAAGCCGAACGGGCAGGTTGGTGTGGTAGATTTAAACGGCCCCAAGCCGGAGTACAAGGTTATCTCCCCGTACCGTGGGCATCTTGACGGTGTAGTGTTGGCGCCGGGCGGCAAAAAACTGGTCTTCACCGACTGGATAAAGTTTGAGAAGGCGGGAGTGCTGAAGGCCTGCGACATCGCCACCGGCGAGGTGTCGGATGTTGCAGTATCCGAGCTTGTGGGTGGCCCTGCGGATATTTTCTATGATTCCGGCACTGGCCTTACCTGGATACCGATGATGATGGAAGGGAAGCTACTGATAGAAAAACTTGCCGGGTTTTAGCCCCAGCCCTTTCGCCATCCTGCGCCTCCTCTTGTGAGGGGATGGAAATAGCGGAGGATTCCCCCCTCTTTATGAAAGAGGGGGAGGGCGTGACGTAGCGAGTTCTCAGTCCTTTTTCTTCGCTACCATTTTCGGGTAGTCCGGAATCCACATCATGCGCCGTATCACATTTTCGGTAACGCCGCTAACAGGTTTGCCGACCCCTTCCTCCACCGCCTTTTTGTAAACGGCCAGCGCCACTTGGTACGAAACCTCAAATAATTCGTGGATAGGAGGGTAAACGGAACGGCTGGCGAGCCTCTCTGGCGTTACGCAATCTGCCAAGGTGTTTGCGGCTACGGTGAACATGCCTTCCGTGATGACTCGCGCTTTCGCCGCAAGTGCGCCCAGCCCTATACCGGGGAAGATGAAAGCGTTATTTCCCTGGCCTATCTGGTATTCCCTGCCATTCACGATTACCGGTGCGAACGGGGAGCCGGAAGCGACTATCGCCGCGCCGCCTGTGCGTTCCAGTATCTTGCGCGGGTCTGCCTCCGACTTAGATGTGGGATTGGAAAGCGTGAATATTACCGGTTCCTTGGAATTGGCCATCATCATGGCTATTACGTCGTCGGTGAATGCGCCGGTTTGTGCGGATACTCCCAGTAGCACAGTTATCTTGGCGTTTTTTATGGTGTCTTCCAAAGATAACTTGTAAAGGTTCTCCCTTACCCAACTGCTTGTCATGTTTTCCGGTTTCGCGAATTCTTTTTTGTATTCTTCCACCCCTTCGCGGTCAACGGTCAGCAATCCTTGAGAGTCTATGACGAATATCCTGTCCAGCGCCTGTTGCCGACCAAGCCCGTCGGCTATCAGCCCGTCGCGCAGTTGCCGTGCAATGCCGACACCTGCCGCGCCAGCGCCGAAAATTGCGAACTGCTGGTCCCTGAGTTTTTCTTTTTTTATTTTCATGGCGCCGATAATTCCTCCCAGCACCACGGCGGCGGTGCCTTGCACGTCATCGTTAAAGGAGGCCAAGGTATTGCGGTAGCCATCCATGTTGCTGAAGGCGTTCTGTTTGGAAAAATCTTCCCACTGTAAAATTGCGTTGGGGAAATTGCGTTTTATACCCTGCACAAAGACGTCGATAAAATCGGAGTATTCCTTGCCCGTCATCCGCCAATGTTTCCTGCCCAGGTATAGCGGGTCGGAGAGGAGTGTTTTATTGTCCGTTCCCACATCTAGGCAGATAGGCAGGCAGGCGGATGGGTGTATCCCGGCGGCGACTGTGTACAACGACAGCTTGCCGATGGGTATGGCCATGCCGCCGACCCCCTGGTCGCCGATTCCCAATATCCCCTGGCTGTCCGTTACGACTATTATTTCTATTTCATTTGTCGGCAGGCTCTCGGCCATGCTATCCATCTTGTAAACATTGTCCGGGGTGATGAACAGGCCGCGCGCATTTCGGTATATGTGGCCGTGCTTTTCCACAGCCTCGCCGACGGTGGGAGTGTATATTATAGGTAGCATATCCGCTATGTTTTGC
>JAHFEI010000268.1 GCA_023248615.1 Nitrospinales bacterium
AATAGAACCACTTTACGTAGGTGTTGTACAAATTGTCGCTCCGCCTGGCGGTATCTTTGTTCGGGAAGTTTAAGCTCGCCAGGGTAAGGTCCAACGCACCCAGGTATTCATCCCGGAAATGGTACTGCATATCGGGATGCATCTTATCTAGCGTGGAAGGGTAGGCGAGGAACAGGCGCGCTTCATACGCCGCTATTTGCACACGCCTACGCATATCCGACATCTCCTGGCTGGTTAAACTATGGTTCCGGTTTCCTTGTTTCATAATTTTCATAAACTCGTTGCTGGCCCGTACGGAGCTGTAGTAATGCCCTATGGCTTTCAGGTCGTCCTGTGTCCAATCTTCCACCGGGGTATAGGGGCATCCCGCGAAAAGAAGCGCAAAACATACGGCGGCAGTCGCCGCCAGCCTTCCTAAAACCGTCCCAGATATTGCCATCAGCCGCCTAACCTCCAATCCATTCCCCTATTATACTGCTTTGGCGGCTCGGCTTGTAATGGCGGTAGTTTGTTGCCTTACTGTGTGCGGTGCCGTGTAGTGCGGAGGGCATGTCGGATGTTTACGGGAATGGGGGGCATATAGGCGGATTTCCGGAGCGCTACGCTAGCGCACCAAGCGTACTTGCAGGATACTCCGAGTTTGTGGCGTTAATCGAACCTTGTCCGAAAGCCGCCGCCCCGCTATCCATAACACCTCGTTGCCGTGTGCCAGCAGGATTTCGGAATCCCGTTGCCAGCGCGGCACTTTTTCATCTATAAAAAATTTTTTCAGTTTCCGCCCGCCCGATGCGCCGAGGGGGGTAAATATATCGCCATCGCGCCGGTTGCGTAACAATGCCCCATCTGGTATCGAATCGGCATCCAGATATACGGTTTCACATTCGTGGTCAAACTCTTGTGGCGCCGCTACTGCCTTTTTCACCTCTACAATACAGCCAGTCTCGCTTATGGCGGCAATTCCCTCGCGGGGGAACGGATAGCTGAAATCTGTAATAACGGTGAACGGGAGCTTGGAAAGGTAAAGTACGCCGTGGGCCGTAGAGGAGCTGACGCCCCTTAGCGCGATTCTTCCCCCTTCGCCCAAGGCAAGCCGCCGGATACCCTCGAGGTTTTCAAAAGAAATGCCCTCCATGCTTCGGCGCACCGTTGCGATGGCTTGGCGTACCACCTCCCGTTGTAGTGCGGTATGAAGCCCTGCCAGTTTGTGGCAATCCAGCTCCCATTCTCCATTGCCGGAGGTTTTTGCTATGGCGGCCAGCGTTTCCGCCGCCTCTTGAGCCATAAAGTCCTGCATCTCCCCCAGTATTTCCGCAGTGCGGCCCAGCGCATCGCTGGCAGATTGGTTGAACTCCTTCTCCAGTAGCGGCAACAGCTCGTTGCGTATACGGTTGCGCCGGTATTTGGAGGAGGCGTTGGACGAGTCCACCCGGAACGCGGCATTTTGTCCTTCCAGATAGAGCAATATCTCCCGCTTCCGGGTTTCGATTAGCGGACGGATGAATACGGCCTCCCGCACCGGCGGTATTCCGGAAAGCCCTTGCGGTCCCGATCCGCGCAGGAGGTTCAGCAGGAAGGTCTCCGCGCTGTCGTCCGCCGTATGCGCAATTGCTATCTTGTCCGCCTTGCCTTTTCGGATAAGGCTTTTGAAAACGAGGTAGCGAAGTTCACGCGCTACCGATTGCATGGAGCCTCCTGTTGTCCGGCTGTACTTTTTCACGCTGATTTTTACGACGGTGCATGGGATGGAAAGTTTTGCCGCCATTTCCAGCACGAACTGCTCGTCCCCATCGGACTCATTTCCCCGCAGTCCGTGGTTTATGTGGCAGGCGGACAGGGCTACCCCCAATTCGCCGCCCAGCGAGTGGAGCGCAAGCAAGAGAGCGGTGGAATCCGGCCCTCCGGAAACGGCGACGCAGAGCCTGTCGCCGGGCGATACCATCTGCCGCCGCCTGATGGAGTCCAGTATTTTTTGGCGAATCACTCCTCGTCCTTAAAGCTATCCTTTATCTTTACGAACTCGTACTGTATCGCCTCGTACGCATCCACCACCGCAGGGTCGAAGTGGGCGCCTTTCGATTTCATGATTATGTCGTGGGATTCTTCGTGTGACATCGGGTCTTTGTAAACCCTTTTTGAGATAAGGGCATCGTAGACGTCTGCCAGCGCCATTATCCGCGCGGCAAGCGGTATTTCCTCCCCTTTTATTCCGCCGGGGTAGCCGGAGCCGTCCCACTTTTCATGGTGGCAAAAACTAATTTCTTTAGCCATGGCAAGGAATGAGTTTACGGTCAGCAGGCGTTCTTCCGCCTTGTATAGCGTCATCCCGCCCATTGCCGAGTGTTGTTTCATTATTTCAAATTCATCCGCATCCAGTTTGCCGGGCTTGAGCAGGATGCGATCCGGTATGCCCACCTTTCCGATATCATGTAGCGGGGAGGCTTTATAGATGTCCATCGCGAAGTTTTGGCCTATCTGCTTTTGGTATGGGCCAAATTTTTGTAGCCTTATCGCCAGGGCTTTTGAATATTCGCGTATACGCTCCAGATGCCCTCCCGTTTCGGGGTCGCGGTATTCCGCCAGTTTTGCCAGGGCAAACATGGTGACGTCGCGTGTCATCTCCACCTCTATTGTGCGTTCGACGACTTTGAGTTCCAGCGATTTTTGCAGGGCGCTGTTCTCATCGAACGCTTTTTTAAGCCGGATCATGGAAGTGCTGCGTGTCAGCAGTTCCACCTCGTTTATTGGCTTGTTCAGGTAATCGTTGGCTCCCGCTCGCAGTCCGGCGGTAAGCCGTTCATCGGTTTTCCTGTCGGCGGTCAGCAGGACTATCGGAACCTGCCACCCAAGGAGTTCGCGGAGTTTTTCGGTCAGCTGTATGCCATCCATTACCGGCATCCTGATATCCGTGATGACCAGGTCTATCTGCGAACCGAGTTCTTTTGCGATTTCCAGCGCTTTTATGCCGCTATTGGCCTTTATCGGCGTTGCTTTTTCCGCTTGAAAAATTATTTCCAGCAAGTCCAGGTTCTCTTCCGCATCATCCACGGTGAGGATAAGCGATTCGCTAAGTTGGCTGTTCATACCGTCCTTTTTGTTGCAAACGGGCATCCCCAATGCCTTTTGTGCACGGTTCCCGAATAATTATGCCTTAACGCAAGGCCGCTGGTATAATATCACCCTGTACAGAATATGGAAAAAATATTAGTCGTCGACGACAACCAGGACAACCAGGAGCTTATCGGCCATCTTCTTGAGCGTGAGGGGATAAAGTGCGATTTTGCTTCCTCCTGCATGGAAGCGTTGGTGAAGATGGAGAAGGAGCCATTCACCCTGGTGCTTACCGACCTTATGATGCCGCAGATGAACGGCATACAGTTGCTTGAGAAGATCAAGGCA
>JAHFEI010000269.1 GCA_023248615.1 Nitrospinales bacterium
TAAATGCGCGGGAGAACACCTCCACGCCGGTCATCGCCGCGTGGCAAAAAACGGGGGCTTCGGCGTTCTGTTCGCTGAAGTTGGCGGTGCCGCGCAATTTCACGTTCGCCGAATTTGCCCGGCTTGCCGGAGAGGATGCGCTTTTCGACCCGGCGAAAAAACGGGGAGCCATACCGTTCCATTTCAAGGCGTCAAACATCACCGGCATGCTGGATATGGCGGTATTCGCCGCAACCGCCGAAGATATGGGACTAATAGCGGACGGCATCCGCGAGCGGGTTACACGCGTGAGCGGGGATTGAATATCTTCTCGTACTCGTCTATGGCGTAGCGGTCTGTCATCCCGGCTATGTAGTCGCACACTATCCGTTTCTCGTTGTTGTTCTCCTTTTCCCTGATGAAGTGCACGCCCACGTTGCCTGGCAAAAGGTCTGGGCTTTCCAGAAAACGGTGGAAAAGTTTTTCTATCACTTCCCGCGCCTTTTCCTCCATCCGCTTTACGCGAAAATTTTCGTACATGTTCTTGTGCAGGAACTTTTTCAGCCCATCGTGCTTTTCTTTCATCGCCGGGCTGAATGAGCAAAGCTTGGCCTTGTGCGCCCGTATGTCGTCAATGGATATCGGCTTGGACTCTTCCATGTTTTTTGCGGTTTGTGTTATCAGGTCGGTCACCTGCCCGTTGATGATGTACCGGATGACTTGGTAATTTAGGATTTTCCCGCGCAGGTCGGGGTAGCGTGATTTTACATATGCAAGCCCCTCCTGCCAGAGTGCGCATTCCTCCAGCATCTCGGCGGTGATTGCGCCGTTGGTTATGCCGTCGTCCAGGTCGTGCGTGGTATAGGCTATCGGGTCAGATATATCCACCACCTGCCCTTCAAGCGATGAGTTGGGCGTTTTACCGAACTCGTCTTTCAGCGGTTCCACCTGCCGATGCCCTTTTTTCGCCACAGCTTCGCGGACTTCGTAGCTGAGGTTCAGCCCCGGAAAATCGGGGTACCGGTGCTCTATGACCGTGATGATGCGGAACGACTGCGTGTTGTGTTCAAAGCCGCCATGCTCTTTCATCAGGCCGTGCAGGATATCCTGCCCTTTATGCCCGAACGGCGCGTGTCCTAGGTCGTGCGCCAGCGCCACCGCTTCCGTAAGGTCTTCGTTCAGGTTCAGCGCCCGTGCCACAGAGCGGCTTATCTGCGCCACCTCTATGGTATGCGTCAGCCGTTTGCGGAACGAATCGCCCTCCTGGAAAATGTGGGTATACACCTGCGTTTTGCTTTCCAGCCTGCGGAACGCCTGCGAGTGGATTATCCTGTCGCGGTCGCGCTGGTAGGGCGAGCGGTAGGCATGCTCTTCTTCGGGATATGCCCGCCCGCACGAACCTGCGCTGTGTGCCGCGTATGGCGAGAGTTGTTTCTCGTATGCGTCAAACGGGTTCAGAACGTCCCCTCCGGGAGCATCAACGCCTCTACAGGTTTGCCTTCGTTGACATGGCTGTCGAATATTTGCAATGCGTTTTCCGCAGTTACGTTTCCGTACCAGACGTTATCGGGATAAACCACGACAACCGGCCCGGATGCGCACGGGCCGAGGCAACTGCGTACTGCGGATACCATCACGGTTGAAAACTTTTGCGTCTCCTGCATGCGCTGTCCGAACGCGGTCATCACGCCCATGGCTCCCTTATCGGCGCAACAGCCGCGAGGGTGCCCCTGTGGCCTTTGGTTGGCGCACGTCAAAAAATGTACTTTCGGATTCGGCATAAAATCTCCACTCGTCTTTTTAGCTGTCCTGTCTGGCAAGTATATCCGCCCCGCGCCGGGTTAAACAATACCCGTGGGCGGGTTGCGCGTATGGCGCTTAGTAAATGGAGCGGCCCAGCGCGGCGGCTACGGCTAGCGGGATGCTCTCCGAAAAAGTGGGATGCCCGAACGGTATCTCCGCCAGTTTGTCCGCCTTCATCCCTGCGGCCATTGCCATTACGGCGGAGTGGATAAGCTCGGTAGCCATCGGCGATGCCATATGGACGGCGAGGATGGAGTTATCTTCCCCTACCAGCACTTTTACTAGCCCCGCTATCTCTCCGCCAGCTTGCGCCCTAGCTAACGCGCGCACATGGTAACGTCCCGCCCTGTACGGTTTCCCGGTTTGCTTCAGTTGCTCTTCCGTAGGGCCTACGGAACCTATCTCCGGGCTGGAAAAAATTATGGAAGGCACGAACCGGTAGTCCATATGCGCCGGTTCCCCCATGATGTTCCTTGCGGCTATTATCCCTTCGTGGTGTGCCGTGTAGGCCAAAAGCGCTTTTCCCGCCACATCGCCCACGGCGTAAATCCCCTCGCGGGAGCCGCACATTGTGTTATCCACAGTTATAAAACCGCGCACATCCGTACGCACCCCGGCCTTATCCAGCCCCAGGCTCCCTGTTTGCGGTCTCCTGCCGATAGCGGTTAAAACTGCCTCGGCCTTCACTATCGAGCCATCTTCCGTTTCCAAAATGCACTCGCCACCCTGCGACTGCGCGTTTTTAATTTTTGTCCCTGCCATTATCGCAACGCCGCTTTTTTTCATTTCGCGTTTAACCACGGCGCGTATCTCGCCATCGGCGGCGGGCAGTATGTCGTCCATGGCTTCCACAAGCGTTACGGCGCATCCCATGCTACGGAAAAACGAGGCCATCTCCACCCCTATCGCCCCGGCTCCGATGATGGCAATGGAGGATGGGAGCGTTTCAATCGCGAAGATGTTATCCGAATTGTAAAAGCCCGGTTCCCGCCCGAAGATATCCACGGGGCGCGATCCCACAGCTATCACGGCGCGGGAGAACTCCACGGTTGTCTCGCCGTTGTTTATCTCCAGCGTTTCCGGGGATGTAAAGGAAGCGGAGCCGGTAAGCAGTTCCACACCCTTTTTTTTAAAGGTGGATAAAAGCCCCTTTTGCACCATGCCCACCACTCCGCGCATGTGAGCCTGCAATTTCGGAAAGTCCGGGACAGATGCGGACATGCCGATATTTTCGCCCCATGCTGCGCCCCGCAAAAGGTGGCTGGCCGCTATCCATGTTTTTGTCGGTACGCATCCACGGTTCAGGCACGTGCCTCCCACATCGCCGCTTTCTACAAGGACGACTTTTCGTCCGCTGGCGGTGGCTGTCAGCGCCGCCGCCGTCCCGCCCGGCCCCGCGCCGATAACCACTATGTCCGCCCTCATTTTTTCTCCCATTCGCCATCCTGCAACCCGCCCCAAGCGTACATTATCCGCTGGATTCTGGTTGCTGAAAATAACTTTTCCAAATTAGGACATCACCGGATTGTTATAGCCCTCATCTCTGGGAAGAAATTATGCCATATTGTCTCCAATAATTCCTAGGGAGTGGGCAAATGAAGAAAAA
>JAHFEI010000033.1 GCA_023248615.1 Nitrospinales bacterium
CGCAGGTAGTAGTAGATGCCGATGGCAGAATTCACCACAGCCGCAAATACCAGCAGGTACTGCCCAGCTTCCACGGCGGACATCAGGACATAGAATTTAGCCATGAACCCGGCCATAGGCGGTATTCCGGCCAGCGAGAAGACCAGTATGGTCATTACCGCCGCAAGGCCAGGATTGCTATACGCAAACCCGGTGAAATCCTGCATCCGCGTGCGTTGTTCGCTTTTGTGCGCCACAAGAGCCAGTATGCCGAACACCGCTATATTCGTAAAAGTGTAAATCAGCATGTAGACCATTACGGAAGAGACGCCGCTACGGTTTGCGGCGGCAAGGCCGACCATCGCGTAACCGGCATGCGATATAGATGAAAACGCCAGCATCCTCTTGGCGTCCGTCTGCACAAGGGCCGCTATGTTTCCCACGGTCATGGTCATCACAGCCAGTACGCTTATCCATAATACCCAATCAATATTCATGAACGAGATGGACTGCTCGAAAACCCGTATCATTATCGCCAGCACGGCCGCTTTCGGGCCAGCGGACATGAAAGCCGTAACCGGTATCGGAGACCCCTGGTAAACGTCCGGCGTCCACTGGTGGAACGGCACAGCCGCCACCTTAAAGGCCAAGCCGACAAGAAGCATAAGCGACCCTATGGTCAAAAGCATATGGTTCGGGTTGCCGTGCGACACCGCCTTGGCTATTCCCAAAAGGCTGGTATGCCCGGTGGAGCCGTAAATTAACGCCATGCCGTACAGCATGAACCCGGCGGCGAACCCGCCTAGCAGGAAATACTTTAGCGCCGCTTCGTTAGAGCCTGCCCGTGTGCGGGTATACCCGGCAAGAGCGTACAGGGATATGGACAAAAGCTCCAATCCCAAGAATATCGTTATCATGTCCGACCCCGCCGCCATTATCATCATGCCGATGGTGGAGAACAAAAGGAGCGCGTAGTATTCGCCGTGGTTTATCCGCTCGTCGTCGCTATACCTGGCGGAGATGAGGATGGTAAGCCCGGTTCCCAGCAGGAATACCAGCTTGAAGAACTGCGTAAACCTGTCCGCCGCGTACATGTTGGTAAACGCGCTGTGCGGCGCATCTACCGGGCAGACGGCATATACGGAGGCCACCAGCACACCGGCAAGCGCCAGCCAGGGGTTCACCGCCCTGCCGTTTTCCTTTATGCACACCCCGGAGAACAACAAAAGGGACGCAAATACCGTAAGGATAATTTCCGGCGCCAAGGCCGCAAGGTCAACCACAGGAAAAACGATCTGCATCAGTCCCTCTTACCAACCACTTCGATTTTTGCCACAAGCGGCTGCGGAGCCACGGCAACCTCGTGCCTTGCCTCCGCCTTACTTTTCTCTATAATGACGACAAGGTTCTTAACAGAAACTTCCATTTTATCCAGAATGGGGTTCGGATATACCCCCAGCACGAAGATAGCTACCAAAAGCGGCGCCATGTATATGAACTCCCGGAGACTCAAGTCCTTTAGCGTTTTGTTTTTCTCGTTTGTCACCTCGCCGAACATGACGCGCCGGAACATCCAAAGCATGTACACCGCCCCCAATATTATGCCGATGGCGGCAATGGCGGCGTAAATCCTGTTCGCATCGAACACGCCCAGCAAAATCATGAACTCGCCGATAAACCCGTTGGTAAGCGGCAAGCCGATGGAGGAAAGAGTCACAATCACAAACACCATCGCGAACTTGGGCATGACGCTGGTTATGCCGCCGTATTCGGATATCTCGCGGGTGTGGCGCCGCTCGTACAGCATCCCGACGATGAGGAACAGCCCGCCGGTGGATATGCCGTGGTTGATCATCTGGAGCAAGCCGCCAGCGATGCCATGCATCGTGAACGCGAACGTCCCCAGCACGACAAAACCGAGATGGCTGACGGAAGAGTAGGCGACAAGCTTTTTAATGTCGGACTGCACCATGGCCACAAGCGCGCCGTAGATGATGCCGATTATTGCAATCCAGCTTATCCACCACGAGGCGGAAACGGCGGCATCCGGGAATATCGGCAACGAGAAACGGAGGAAACCGTACGTCCCCATCTTCAGCAGTATCCCGGCCAATATGACCGAGCCAGCCGTAGGAGCCTCGACGTGTGCATCCGGCAACCATGTGTGGAACGGCCACACCGGAACCTTAATGGCAAACGCGATGAAGAAGCAGAGGAACATCCAGAACTGGAGCATAGGGTTTAGCCCCATGTTGTGGTACTTCAGTATATCAAAGGTATAAACGCCGGTCTTGGAATGGTACTCGAAATAAAGGACAAGTATGGCGAACAGCATCAGCACCGAACCCGCCATCGTATAGACGAAGAACTTAAGAGCCGCATAAATTTTGCGCTTCCCGCCCCACACGCCTATCAGCAGGTACATCGGGATTAACATCATCTCCCAGAACAGGTAGAAAAGCACAAAGTCCAGCGCACAGAACACGCCTATCATCGCCGTCTGCAAAACCAGCATGGCGATGTTGAACTCCTTCACATTTTTCTCCACCGCCGTCCAAGTGGACAGGTATGTCACAACGCTGAGGAACGTGGTAAGTAAAACCATCAAGAGCGATATGCCATCGATGCCCAGATAGTACTCCGCTCCGAAACGGGATATCCACGGGAGCCTTTCCACAAACTGCATTTTGGCTGTGCCGCTGTCAAAATCGGTGTAAAGCCCGATAGATACGACAAAATCCACTATCGCCGTCAGTAGCGTGATTATCCGTATCGCGTTCTCGTTCTTTGCGCTTACGAACAGGATAATAAGCGCGCCTATAAGCGGAATGAAAGTTACCGCCGAAAGAATCGGGAACATCATCTGCCTCCAAACAAGTAGTAGCCGACTATAAGAACGAACGCTATTACCATGGTAAATGCGTAATTGCGCAATAACCCGGATTGCATATGCCGGGCGGATTCGCTCAGCCGCCTAAAGAACGTTGCAACCCCGTTTACTGCTCCGTCAATAACATTAACATCCGCCCAATGGCCAAATTTGGCCACGGACTTGGTTACCGCAAAAACACTCAGGTACAGGTTGTTCGTCACCACATCAACACAAACGATGGCCGATGTAGCCTGTTTCCCGACAAAATAAAATCCTTTGCGATAAAACCATTCGGTATCCATGCTGATGCCAGGCTCCGGGGTCAGCCATTTTAACAAAAGCAAGAAGCCAAGCCCCGTAAACATCAACAAGTGAAGCGACCCCATCACGTGCCAGGCGGTGTACGGCTTAAAATCCACCGGGTGGGGCAAAAGCGAATACAAAGGTTGCGGAAACATGCCAATGCCGATGCATAGCGCCGCCGCGAAAGCCATAGCGACCAACATATTCACAGGCGCCTCTTTCAATGCCGGGCCTTTCCAATCCTGGTAAAAAAACGTGTAGTACGGAAGCTTAAGGCCGGTATGCAGGAACGTTCCTGCGGAAGCCAACGTCAGCAACATATATATGGATATCAAGTGGCTGTGCTCCGCTGCGGCAACAACCATTGATTTGCTCACAAATCCGCTAAACAAAGGGAATGCCGAAATCGAGAAGCCGCCAATCATGTATAGCGTCATTGTTATCGGCATGAACTTATAAGTCCCGCCCAACTCGGTTAACTTCCTCTTGCCGGTAACATGAATCACCGCGCCGGTTCCCATGAACAACAATCCTTTGTACAAAATATGTGTGAACGCATGCGCCCCGGAGCCATTTAGGGCAAGCTCTGTACCCATACCCACGCCAGCGACCATGTAACCAACCTGGCTGATGATGTGGTAGGACAACAATCGGCGGATGTCATTTTCCAGCACCGCGTAGACAACGCCATAAAGCGCCATGATGGTGCCCATATAAATCAAAATCTCAACTCCGGCAAATCCACGCATCAAACAGTAAACGGCGGTCTTGGTGGTAAATGCCGACAGGAAAATGCCGCCGACAACCGTTGACTCCGGATAAGCGTCCGAAAGCCATGCCGAGAGGGGGGGGACGGCCGCATTCACGAGAAAACCAACCAGGATTAACGTGCCTCCCAAGCCGGATATTCCCAACGCGTCAAAAGCTATGCTTCCGGTCTCGCTCAGATGAATCGCAATGCCGCCTACCAAACAAACTCCGGCGAAGATATGCACCAAAATATAACGGAACCCGGCTTTAAGCGCCGAATCCGTTTTATCCAGGCAGATTAGCATCAAGGATGAAAACGCCATCACCTCGGAGAAGACAAAAGCGGTTATAAGGTCGCCAGCGAATACCATGCCCAAAGCGCCGCCCACATACGCGAATGCGGATGTCCACAAGCTCGACCGCTCCCTTTCGTGCCATCCATAAATGACCCCGACAAAAGAAGCTATGATGAAAACCAGCGCGAACAACCGGCTTAGGCGGTCCACTCTTGTGATAACGAGATTCTGGCCCATAAACGTGAGTATATGGTGGTTCCCAAAAGGCAACGCAAGCCACAACACGCCAGCCAGCACCGGGATGCTTAAAAGATAGATGCCCCGGTTTTTCCGCACAAACGGCAAAAACAGGGCGCCTAACAAATAGACCCAGGACGGACTTAATATATCAATCATAAAAATCTTCTTTTTTAAATAAAAACAGTTTCCCTAGCGCCTTCGATATCACGATAATCAGCACACACGATACGAAACCATAGAACGCGTAGAACCCTAGCCATGTATGGCCGGTAAATGCCCCATGCGTCTTTTCAACAAAAATATCGGCGATGACCAACAAGACGAGACTTGCGTAAAATAATTTCAAGCCCCGCTCCTTGAGCATCTCCAACACCGATAAAATCAGCGCGTCCGGTTTCATCTTGTTCCTTGCCCCCAATTCCAACTCAAGATATTTCCCCAAGCAAACTTACGATAGAATCCGAAAATAACCCAACCAGCACGGTTATTATTGCGGTCGAGACCAAAGCAACCCTCATTATCAAAGGGGCCTCATGCTGGTGATGGCTGTCGCCAGCATATTCCTCAAAATAAGCCTTCTTTAAAACCGGCAGGAAATAAGCCGCATTCAGTAGCGTGCTACCCAGTAAAACGGCCACTATCAAAATCTGGTGCGCTTCCATCGCCCCCAACAGCAACCTCCACTTAACGGAAAAACCTGCCAATGGAGGAACTCCTATCATGCTCAAGGCACCTATGGTAAACGCGCCCATTGTCCACGGCATTACTTTCCCTATGCCCGCCATCTCGCTAATGTACTTTTTATGTATGCCTACGTAAATTGCCCCAGCACAAAAGAACAGGGTGATCTTGCCAAACGCATGGGCCACTATCTGCAGTATGCTTCCTTTGACCCCATCGGGCGTCAACAACATTACTCCCAATATCACGTAAGACAACTGCGAAATCGTCGAGTAAGCCAACCGCATCTTCAGGTTATCCTGCCGCAGGGCAATTACCGACGCTCCGACTACCGTTATGGAGGCGGCAATGGCCATATAAATTCCTATTCCAATGTTGCTCAGGAAACCCACCCCGTAGATGCTCACTACAATCCTGACTATCGTAAACACGCCGGCTTTCACCACCGCCACGGCATGTAGCAGGGCGCTAACGGGCGTTGGGGCTACCATCGCAGAAGGCAACCAATTGTGGAAAGGCATAATGCCGGTTTTGGCGACGCCAGCAACGAACAAAACAAGGAGCAAACCAGCCCAAACCGGATCCACACCCAAGAAAACACCGCCCGGTTTGAATTGCAAAGTTCCCGCCAAGCCATACGTAAAAACAATCGCTGGCAGGAAAAACAGTTTCCCCGTTCCCATCAAATAGGTCAGGTACTTGGTGCCGGCGCTAAACGCCTCTTTTGTTTCTTCATGTACGACCAGCAAGTAGGTTGATACGGTGATAAGTTCGTAAAACAAAAACAGCGTCAACAAATTCGCGGAGAACGCGACTCCCAAAGCCCCCGTTAAGGCGAGAGCGAAACAGACGTAATATCTGGTCTGGGCATGCTCCTCCAAAGAGCGCATGTAGCCAATCGAATACAGCGTCGTCAGAATCCAAAGGAACGAGGCAACGACGGCAAATAAAAACCCTAGCGTATCCACCCGCAGGGCAAACCCCAAGTTAGGCAGAATCCCCGCCGGAAAAGTCACAATGGGACATTCAATGATGTACCCATCCCTGATTAGGGGGAACAGCGACATGACCAGGCCGAACTTTACAAGCGCCGCCAAAATGCTGCAACCTTCTCTCCAGTTGGGGTACTTCCGCAGCAAAAAAATGCCCAATCCCGCCAGCAGCGAAACCGAAACTGCCAACAGCGGAATTATTGATACTACCGTTTTCATCGTCATTACCCTTTCAGCAGGTTCACGTCGTCCACGTCCACCGTCTGGCGGTTACGGAACAGGGAAATAATTATCGCCAAGCCAACAGCCGCCTCGGATGCGGCGACGGTCATCACCATAAAGGTGAACATATGGCCGCCCATGTCGCCCAAGTGGCGTGAGAAAGCGATAAATGTGAGGTTCACCGCATTAAGCATCAACTCGATGCACATATAAACTATCAGGGCGTTGCGCCTCGTAAGCACGCCCACCACGCCTATGGTGAACAGCAAGCCGCTCAGTATCAGGTAATGGTTTAACGGTACTTCCATGCTACACCTTGCTCTTTGCCAAAATCACTGCCCCAACAATCGCCGCCAACAACAAAACCGACGCTATCTCAAACGGAAGAATATAGTCGGTAAAAAGTATCCTTCCCACAACAACCACGGTTCCGAATCCGGCACCGATAGCCTTTGACGGCGGAAGCTTGGACGGGTCCAGCTTCGCGATAACGCTAATGATGAAAAAACCCAGCGCCATGATGCCAACCGCCTGTAGCGCCACCTGGTGCTTCGAGATGATCCCCTGCTTCTCCCGAAGGTTCAAAAGCATTATCACGAACAGCACCAAAACCATGATGGCTCCGGCATAGACCAGCAATTGCAAAACGGCGATAAGGTGCGCGTTCAGCATGGCGTACAGGCCGGCCAGGCAGAACATGTTCACTATCAAAAGCAGGGCGGACATGACTGGCTGTCGCGACATGACCATCCCCACAGCCGCAAACAGCGCGAAAAAACCGAATCCGTAGAACATTAATAATTGCATTTGTTGTACATCCTCCGCCTAATGTATTCCAGGCGCTTCGACAGCTTTTCCTCCGGTATGAGGAGGGCTTCCTTGTCATAAACCATAAGCGAGCGGTCATACTCGCACAGGTTTTGGTAGTCGTAGCTCATAACTATTGCCTCCTCCGGGCAGGCTTCCTCGCACAACCCGCAGAATATGCAAACGGCGCCGTTGAGCGTGTAGGTTTCGGGATAGCGTGTCCCATCCTCGCGCATCGCGCCCACTATGCTGATGCATTTGGGCGGGCAGGCAACTTCGCACAGGCCGCAGGCAACGCACTTTTCCTTACCATCCGCGCCGCGCACCAGCACAGGCCTGCCACGGTAGGCCTCCGGGATGGGCGGCACCTCTTCGGGATAGTAAATGGTCTTTATCTTCCTGATGGACGGGTCGCCGCTGAGGTAAGACCTCGCCGCGCCCCAGAGGTTCGGGAAAAAGTGGCTCGCCGTCAGTAGCACGCCACGGATTATCTCAAACACATACACCCGCTCCCAGAGCGTCATCTTCAAAGTGCGGTTTACTTTCTTATAATTTCCAGCCATCACTTCACCCAAAGCATCACTAAAGCCGTTATAAATATATTCACCAAGGCAAGCGGCAGGATTATTTTCCAGCCCAGGTTCATCACCTGGTCATAGCGGAACCGGGGGAGCGACCACCGGATAAGCATCAATATGAAAATCCAAAAAAGCACCTTACCCCAAAACACCATCACATGCACCAGCATCGTGGCCACCTGTGCCCAGTCACGCCCCAGGAAACCAAAGAGATCGGCCAACATGGCGTGGGATACGAACGGCACCTGCCAGCCACCGAAGAACAGCGCCACCAGCACCGCCGATATTGTGACCATCTCCAGAAACTCCGCCATCCAGAACATGGCAAACTTCAGGCCCGAATACTCCGTAAAGTAGCCAGCCACAATTTCTGATTCCGCTTCCGGGATGTCAAACGGCGTGCGCTTGTTTTCAGCCAGCGCACAGGTGATGAACAGGAAAAAACCAAGCGGTTGCAGGAAAATGCCCCAGTGGAAAAAATTCTCCTGCGCCACGCCAATGTCCGTCAGCCGCAACGACCCGTACACCATGAATATGCCTACGAGCGTAAGCCCCATGGCCACTTCGTAGGAAAGCATCTGCGCTCCGACGCGGATGCCGCCCAACAACGACCAGTTGTTGTTTGAAGCCCAGCCAGCGATTACCGACCCGTAAGTTGAAATCGATGCCACCGCGAAAACGAAGAGTATGCCTACGTCCAAGTCCGCTATCACCATGTTCGCCTTGTGTCCCCACAGGTTGTACTGGCCGCCAAACGGGATTACGGCAAACGCAACCAGCGCAGGCGCTACGGCAATGAACGGCGCAAGGTAGTGCAGTGTCCTGTCGGCGCCGCGCGGGATGAAATCCTCCTTCGTCAACAACTTCAAGGCGTCTGTCATTACATGCACCAGGCCAAACAACGTGAACCCAAAGATATCGGCGCGGTTTGCGCCTATCCGATCCTGCATAAGCGCGGACTGCTTGCGCTCCACCCAACCCAGCAGAGGGGCGAAAACCCCCATATTCATGGAGAAGATGAAGATAATCTTCGCCATCGTCTCCACAAGGTATGGCACCATGTTCGGTTCCGGCAGATAGGTATAATCGAACATTACCTGTCGCACTCCCCGCCAATAAGGTTAATCATGTCGAATGTCGGGATGATATCCGAGAGAAACGCGCCCTGCACCATTTCCCCCATTGCCTGGGTAAGGGCGAAGCATGGCGGGCGCACGCGGCACTTCAACGGTTTCCCGCCGCCGGAACTAACGAGATAGAAACCTACCTCGCCGTTGCTTCCCTCAGTAGGCACATAAGCCTCTCCCGCAGGTACCTGAATGCCCTCGATGGTATTTTTGAAATGGAATATCATCGATTCCATACGCCCCTTCACCGCTTCTTTCGAAGGATTGCGCACCGCAGGGTTATCTATATTTACGGGCCCGCCGGGCATCTTGTCGATAAGCTGCTCAATTATCCTCATGCTCTGGTTTATTTCCTCCATCCGCACGAGGTACCTGTCGAAATTGTCGCCGGTAAAGCCGACCGGGATGTCAAAATCCACCTGGTCGTACAGCAAGTACGGGTTGGCCTTGCGCACATCGTACTCTACGCCGCAGGCACGAAGACAAGGGCCGGTAAAGCCGTATGCGATAGCATTCTCCTCGCTGATACCGCCTGTATCGCGCATCCTGTCCAGGAAAATCCTGTTTTTGGTCAGCAGCTTGTCGAACTCGCTCCAAAACACGCGGTTCACCGGAAAAACTTCCTTCACGTGGGCGGCAAAGCCCTCCGGCAGGTCGGTTGAAAGGCCGCCGACCCTCACATAGTTGGAGGTTAGGCGTGCGCCGCAGACAGATTCGATAATGTCCCAAGTAAGTTCGCGTGCCTCGACAAAGTACAGGAACGCGGTAAGCGCCCCAAGTTCCAGCATGGAAGCGCCCAAGTTAGTGTAATGGTCGGCCATGCGGGACAACTCGCACATGATAGTACGTATGGCGGTGCTACGTTCCGGTATCTGGCCTGTTATCCCCAACAGCTTTTCCACCGCCAAGGCGTAGGCGACGTTATTTTGTATTGCGGAGTTGTAGTTCAGGCGATCCGTGTATGGAAATACCTGCGTCCACGTTCCGGCTTCGCACTGTTTTTCAAACCCGCGATGGAGGTATCCTATCTCCGTTTCGCAATGCAGTACTTTTTCGCCGTCCATCTTCAACAGGAACCGCACCGTGCCGTGTGTGGCCGGGTGCGAGGGTCCCATGTTCAGTACTAACGGCTCTGTATGCAGATCCATCCTGTTTTCCTTCATGGTCAGTTATCCGGCCCGATAAGCGGCTGGCGCTTTTTAATCGGGTAATCCTTGCGCAACGGATGGCCCTCGAACTCTTCGTACAGCAATATCCGCTTCAGGTTCGGATGCCCCTTGAACGCTATCCCGTACATATCCCACACCTCGCGCTCAAACCAGTCCGCTCCCTTCCATATCGAAACTATGGAGTCGATTGAGGGGCTATCGTCCGCCACCGGAACCTTCACCCGTATGCGGTGGTTGTGCTTCAGCGAATACAGGTGGTACACCACCTCAAACCGCCATACCGGCGGCTTAATGCCCTTATAGTCCACGGCGGTAAGATCCATCATGAAATTGAAGAGCATAGACGGCTCGTCCCGCATCCAGCGCATAACCTCCAGCACGGCATCCTTGCGGATAATCACCGTCTGGTCGCCATGCTCGGCATGCGTGGTAAGCACGGCATCGCCGAACTTCCTTTGGACCTGTTCCCTTAATTCCGCCATTACCTTTTCACCCTCGGCTCATAAGCGGCCTTGCCCCTCGGCCATTTGGAGGAGCGTTCGTTTTGCACAAGCTCCTGCAACTTTATCAGACCGTCAAAAACCATCTCAGGCCGCGGAGGGCAACCTGGCACGTAAATATCCACGGGAAGTATCGTATCTATGCCCTGCACTGTCGAGTAGTTGTTGTACATCCCTCCGGAGCAGACACACGCGCCGAAAGCGAATACCCACTTTGGCTCCGCCATCTGGTTGTAAACTTTCACAAGTATCGGAGCCTGCTTGTGGCTTATCGTACCCACCACGAACAGGATATCCGCCTGGCGCGGCGAAAACCGGGGCAATGCCGCGCCGAAACGGTCAAGGTCGTATCGGGGACCGGCAACGGACATGAATTCCATCCCGCAGCAGGCCGTAATAAACGGGTAGAGGAAGAACGAATATTTCCTCCCCCAGCCGATTACCTTATCAAGTTGCGTAAGTATTACGCTGTCGCCCAACGCGGCTTCCAGATTCTGCTCTTCCATTTCTACTCCCATTCCAGGGCTCCCTTCTTCCAGATGTAGGCCAAGCCGACGCCGAGTACGGCGATAAAGACCATCATCTCAACGAAGCCGAACATCCCCAACTCCCGGTAAACGACAGCCCACGGAAAGAGGAAAACCGCTTCAACGTCGAACACGATAAACAGCATGGCGATAATGTAAAACCGCACCGAAAAGCGCGACTTGGGGTTCGCCACAGGCGAAACGCCGCACTCGAACGGCTCCATCTTGTCGTCAAATTCCTTCTTCGGGCCAATTAGTGAGGTAAGCACTACCATTGAAATGGCGGTACCACATGCAGCAACCGCCATGACGAAAACAGGAATATACTGGTTCAACATCTTACCCCTCCAGCCCGACCTGGTTTACGCATTCTACCTCTTTGCCGCCGGCAACCATAGTCATTACGGGAAACTGGTCCATCTCGTCCGGAATCCGCAGGGAGCCAAGCCGTACATCCGGGTTTATGCGCACCCTGCCCTTCCACTCTTTCTTCGGGTTCTTGAAAACAAGCGTATCTTCGGCAACCAGCCCAAGGCGGCTTGCATCGCCCGGGTTCATATCCACATAAGGTTTGCCTTCCATATGGAAATCGGCGTAGTGCTTGCCCACCAAATGCCGCAATGACGGGCAATGGTCGGTATAAACACCCATCACGAACAACGAATGCTCCGGCAGGACAACCATACCACCGTCTTTGCCAAGCTTGCCCATCGCTTTGGGTTCCACCCACCGCAGTTGCGGCGTGGCCTTAAGCATTTCGCCGTAGTGTGCCAGTGATGCACCTTTCTTAATATCCCGGTACATCGGCACATTCTGCGCTATATCCGCAGTGACATCATTAGAGCCTGCGTAGCCGAAATCGACCCCCATCTTCTTGGCCAGGTCGGACATTATCTGCCACACGGGGCGGGACAGGCCAACAGGCGACACGGTGGCGCTAAACCGTTGCACACGCCCTTCAATGTTCGTGAACGTGCCAGCCTTCTCCATGGCAGTACAAGACGGCAGTATCACGTCGGACGCCATGGCAGTCTGGGTATAGAACTGGTCTATGACAACGGTAAAATCCGCCTTGTCCAGCGCAGAGCGGAACTTCAGAAAATCGGGATGCCTCCTTAGCGGATCCTCGTCAACGACAAAAAACGCTTTAGCGACGTGTGTGTGTAACAGGTCGCACATATTCCGGGTTACCTGCAAGTCCGGGTTGGTTTCCTTCACATACCCCGGCAACATGTTGGGGACAACGCCCATATCGCTCACTCCCTGCGTATTGCAGTACTCTCGCATCACC
>JAHFEI010000270.1 GCA_023248615.1 Nitrospinales bacterium
AGCTGGTCACGCTCTATCACCTGCGGCGAGAGAAAGCCGGGGGTGCCGCCGTTTTCGTATTCCGAAAGGCGCCTAAGGTTGTGCAACGTATCCAATTTTTTCGCAAGCCTGGTTTTCACCCGATGGATAACCTGCTTGAAAATATCCAGGTTTAGGGGCATTTCCACGAAGGCCGAAAGATCGGCATTGTACGCGGAGGCCAGGTTCGCTATCAGCGGCTGGGAACCGGCAATCACGGTTTCAAACGGCGTGGACAAAGTCCCGATGTCATTTAAAATTTTCACACACAACAGGTCTTCCCAAACGGGGGGGATAAAAACAATGCCGGGATCCCTGTCTTTTAAGAGCGGAACAATGGCGGCGTGGTCATCCCCGATATCCAGTTCCTCCACCGGTATTTCCAATTCAGCCAAAAGGCCAGCCAGCGCCGCGTCCGCCTTAGTTTTTCCCATTCGGATAATGTACGCCATCATCTCAGTCAAACCTGCCGAACCGTATTACTTGCACTCCGTAATGTGTCGTGAGGATGCTTACCAGCGCCTCTTCTAACAGTGCGGCATCCATATCCGACGCAAAAAGCGCCCTCATCCTGCCGTCTATAAAACCTTTTTCTATATCAACAAGCGTTGGGATGGTGCCAAGAACGTCCCCTACCTCGGTGAACCGTTTGTAGATAAGCGATGCAACGAGGAATGGCGCCTGTTGTCCGGGGTCGAACTCCAGGTAGCACATGTAGGTGGGTGTCCGCCGCTTCTTGTACTGGATGGTTCGGTACGAAGCCTCGTGCGAAAGGTGTATTTCCCCCGAAACGACATCTATGGCTGTCTTTACCGTCGGCTTTTCTTCCGGCAACAGTTTAGCGCACTGTTCCAGTATGGTGCTGGACGCATCATCTTTCCACTGCCCGGCCTTGCTTTCCCGGACGACTTCCTCAATGTAGGCTACGCCGTCCATAAGGATGTCCATCACCTCCGGCGTCATATCCACTTTTTTCGAGCGGACGCTGTCCAGCACTGATTCCACGCTGTGTACCGTTGCGCCGCCTTTGGCGAGGCCTATCATGATGAAATTGCCCTTTATGGTGTGGTAGCTACGGAATGCGCTGTTGATGTGCTCCATGTTTTCCGGGTCATTTTCCAGGGCGAAAAGCGCTTCGTTTAGGATCGGTAGCAGTTTTTCTATTTCAACAATGAATTCCTGTGTGGCTGCGGCCTGGTCGTCTGGCGTTATTTCTGGCCTGGTTGCCCCGCTTGCCGGTATGGGGGCTGTCTCTTTCCTTTCACCCGCTTCTTCCGCTTCCGGCACTGCCGATACTCCCGCCGCAGAAGGCGCCTCCTCGCTCACCTTCTTGGCGGCACGTATGCCACGTCGGCCCATTGCACGGTCTATCAGCGTGGGGATATCGACTATAAAGCCCAGCTTCCGTCCGCCCAGTATTGTGGTGCCGGAGAGGCCGTTTACTGTCAACGCTCCGTTGAAAGGGATTATGACAAGCTTTTGCGGCGAGAAAAACTCCGAGATTTTTAGCGCAACGCTTACTCCCTTGTGGTCAACTACCAGCGCCGATACGGTGTCACCTTCTTCCACGGATTCCTCTTTTTCCAGGAGATAGTTCATGTTGTGGAGCGGAAGCAGGTGGTCCAGGTATTTCACCATCTCCCCCTTGCCCAGCGTGGTATGTATTTCGCTACGCGGGACGGACATGGTGGTAACGACGTTTGATATGGGGTAGGCGAAGAAATACTTGCCGGAGCGTACGACCAGGGCATCCAGGATATTGACGGCGGATATCAACGGCACACGGAACGTAAAAGAGCTTCCCTTGCCACGTTCCGTCCTGAAAGTAACGATGCCGCCCATGCCGGTAACCTGTTCGCGCACCACATCCATGCCAACTCCGCGTCCGGATACTTCCGATATCTGTGTTGTTGTGGAAACGCCCGCAGTACACATTACCTCCAGCGCATCGTCCTCGGTGAACGGCTGGTCTGGCTTTACCATGCCCTTGGCTATCGCCTTCTGGCGTAGCGCTTCAAGGTCTACTCCGGCGCCATCGTCTTCTATCTCTATGAATGTTTCGTTTTCACTGTTGTATGCGGTCAGGACTATCCGTCCCTCCTCCGGCTTGCCAAGCCGCGAGCGGGTAAGCGAATCTTCTATGCCGTGGTCAACGGCGTTGCGTAACTGGTGCGATATCGGGTCGTACAGTTTTTCCACTATCGTTTTGTCGACTGTGGTTTCTTCCCCGACTATCTCAAATGTTACGCGCTTCCCGGTTTTTCGCGCGATGTCGCGTACAAGCCTCCTGGCGCGAAAGCTCAGGTCGCGCAGGTCTACTGTCCTTATGGTTTGCACCAGGTGATGCAGGTTGGACGACAGGATGGCGGAGGTGCTGGCAAGGTCCTTGGCCGACTCCACCGTTTCCCTGTTTACCGGCTCATGCTTCATGTGCAACTGCTGGAGGTTTTTGTAGGTTAAGTCCAGGTTGCTGGAAGTGATGATAACTTCGCCTGCCAGCGTAAGGAGGTCGTCACGGTTTTGAAGCCTGACGAGCATGTTTTCGGACTTGGAGTGCTGTTCCGACATTATTCCTGCCCCTGTTGCGATGCTGGAACGACCGGCGTCATTATCCGTGATATGACCCTTCCGACAAGTTCCGGCTCAATTGGCTTGGAGAGATAATCGTCCGCCCCTGTACGAAGCGCTTTTATTATGTAGTTGCTGTCTACGTGTGTGGATACGACGACGATGGGGGTTGCGCGCAGTTCCGGTATCTTACGCACCTCTTCACACAGTTCAAACCCGTCCATTTCCGGCATTACGATATCGGTGAATATCATGTCGAACTTTTCTTTGCGCAGGATATCAAGGGCGTTGACGCCATTTACCGCTTCCACCACGATAAGGCCGTTTTTTTGAAGTTCTGTTACAAGTTTACGGCGGGTATTCTCGTAGTCATCCACCACCAAAGCCCGCAAACCATCGAATTTATTTGGCATTGTCTATAAGACCTCTTAAGAATTTCCCGCCCGGAAAGGCCGGAAAGCTTGCTTACCACTCCACCGAGGCATGATACCCCGATTACGCCCAAAATGGAATAACAAATCCGGCGCCACCCCAGCTTCCGGTGGGATGCAGGGGCAGGCCGTCCGTCCGCGCAAAAATTTTACATGGGTATCACGTCATCCGCATTCACCCCCGATAAATGGGCAAGCGCGGACTGTTCAGCCTCCAGCCCGCTAACGCTTTAGCCTCGATTCCGAAGTTGATTGGTTTTTAAAAAAACGGCCCAAATAACACCTTTAGATTCAATGCAATATCGCACCTACTCCCAACTTCTCCGAAGTTGAAAATGGTGCTGAAGGCATTCAT
>JAHFEI010000271.1 GCA_023248615.1 Nitrospinales bacterium
CATCGTTCCAAAAAACGGCGAATGCCCTCGTGTCGCGCGGGCTTGCCGGCCTTATCGGGACTGTGCTGGTAATCAACCTTCCCGGCTCGCCGAAGGCCGCAGTGAAAAACCTGGAAACGGTGCACCGAGCCATCTCGCATATAGTAAGGAAGGCGAAGGGCGATCCGTCCGAGTGTACTCCAGCCGGCCCCCATGAGCCACCGCATTGCAGTTGATTGTCGGCTCCGTCTCGCTTATCCTGAACCGGTTAGAGCATTGATGTAGTAGGCCGATACTGGCTGTGGGTAAGGGAGAACGGATGTCATTTCGCGGCTTTTCCGCATCGGCGCTTTTATTCCTCCTTCTTTTATCCCCTTTGCCGTCATACGCATCGGATACGGCACAACGAGCGACAGCCCGGCTCATTCTGGGGGGGCGCGTGGCAGATGTGCACGGCAAACCGATTGGGAATGCGCACATAAAAATACGCGTTAACGGGGAAGAGTTTATTGCCGAAAGGGCGAAGGCCACCCGCGAGGGGTTTAGGTCGTCTGGCGATGGGAATTTCTATATCGAAATTCCGGTTGCCGATCCCGCCGCCGCAGTGGAGATGGACGTAGCCAACATCGGGTTTAAGGCGGTGGAGAGGTATCCCGTTGCGAAATTCCATCCGGCGGGAACTGGTAATGACGGCGTTCCACAATATGTTGCCAGCCTTAAGCTGTCGCTGGAGAGAAAAGCCGGTGCGGCTTTCTATATTTCAGCGTCGATACTTTTGTTGGTGTATGTAGCGATAGCTTTGGACCTGCTCCACCGCACGCTGGCCGCCATGATGGGCGCGGTGGCGATGCTTTTTATAAGTTACACCGCCGGTTCGCTCTACCCGGAGTATTTCATCATCTCATTCGCCAGCGCAGTCTCGAAGGTAGATTTCAATGTCGTCTTCCTCCTGCTGGGGATGATGATAATCGTGGGGGTGATGAAACAAACAGGCGTGTTCGAATGGCTGGCCTTCAAGTCGTTCCACCTGTCGGGCGGTAACGTGTTCCGCCTTGCCGCCATACTTATCGTTGTTACCGCAATCCTTTCGGCGTTCCTGAACAGCGTAACCACCATGCTGTTGCTTGTGCCGGTGACTATAGGCCTTGCCGTTGCCCTGAAAATAAACCCGGTGGTCTTTTTAATGCCGGAGGTGCTGGCCAGCAACATAGGCGGCACCGCCACTCTGGTAGGTGACCCGCCGAATATGATGATAGGCTCCTATGCCGGGCTTACCTGGAATGATTTCATGTCCAACCTCACTCCGGTGATAGCCATCATCCTTGTCGTCCATGTTCTTATGATGTGCTACCTCTACCGGGAGGAATACGGGGCGGCGCGGGTGACGGACGTGGAGTCGCTTGAAAAGAAATTGCGCGCGGAATGCGGCATAAAGGACAGGCGGCTTTTGATGTTTTGTCTGGCGATACTTGGCGGGGTTATTTTCCTGTTTTTCATCCACGGCAAACTTGGCATGGAACCGTGTATCGCGGCGCTGGGCGGGGCTGTTGTGTTGCTGGTGGTTTCCCGCGAAAACATTGTTACGCATCTGGAAGAGGATGTGGAATGGCCCACGCTGGTTTTTTTCATAATGCTGTTCATTATTATTGGCGCTTGCGAGGAGACCGGGCTGATACAAATAGCCGCCGATATGGTGCTGACGCTTTCCCAGGGGAACCTGCTGGTGGGTGTGGCGCTGGTGCTTTTGGTATCCGCCGTTATCAGCGCCGTTGTGGATAATATTCCCTACACAGCCACACTACTTCCGGTGGTGGCGTACCTTTCGCAGAACACGCCGGACATCCATGGCTCCGGCGTGCTGTGGTGGGCGCTTTCGCTTGGCGCCTGCCTGGGTGGTAATGCCACGCTTGTCGGTGCATCGGCGAATGTGGTTACAGTCGGCCTTTCGGAAAAGCAGGGATACCCTATAAGCTTTGTTTATTTCATGAAGATCGGCATCCCTGTCACGATAATGTCGGTAGCCGTATCCGCTATTTGGCTTTATCTGGTGGAGTTGCGATAGTACCTGCGCTCTAAGCCCTTTATTCCCGTGCCATTCCGTGCGAGGCGGAGTCGCCGAAAAAAAATGTCCCGTTTGAAAATTCTTTTTTGCAGTTTCGGGATTTCTTGGTAGTATTACGTCTTCAAAAGCTAGGGTGGTACGGGAATGCGTATCTGAGATGCCCTTCCCGTGTTGGGGGGCAGGTTTGCGGATATGGCATGCTTAACGCTGAAGATGGTGGGTGTACTTAAGCTATGATGGAACTTAACGGGACATTCCTGATACAACTGGTAAATTTTCTTGTGATGATGGCGTTGCTCCATTTCTTCCTATTCAAGCCTGTTATGGGAGTGGTGGAAAAACGCAATAAGGCCATGAAAGAGCTGGAAGAAGATGCCGCCAGGTCTGCCGCCGAGGCCGGGAGATCCATCGCCGAGTACGATGCCAAGATGGCGGAGATGAAGAAGACTACCGCTTCCATGATTGCCGTAGCGCGCCAGCAGGCCGCATCGGAGCAGGAGAAAATGCTAAAGGATGCGCATGTCAGGTATTCGGAAACGTTTGAATCCGCTATGGCCCAGATGGAGAGCCAGGTACAAGCCGCAAAGTCCGGCTTGAGGGGCGAGGTGGAGAAGATATCCCGGCAAATGGCCTCGCGCATACTTGGGAGAAATGTCTGATGGGAAGAAGGCTGGCGCTCCTGCTTATTGCCTTGCTGGTACCGGTTGCGGCCTATGCAGGCGGCGGGCTTCACCACTCCACCGAGTTTGTGATGAAGCGCGATGGCGCATGGATAGTAAATTTCCTCATCCTGTTTTCCGGCCTCGCTTGGGTAACAGTCCGCTTCATCCTGCCGGCGTTGCAAAAGCGCTCCGAGGATTTGGCGGCGGCGATGGCACGGGCGGAGGCCGCGAAGGACGAGGCTACGGCGCGCCTTGCGGAACTGAAAACCAGGATGCAGGAGTTCCAGGCAGAATCCGCCATGATACAGAAGGAAGCACAGGAGCAGGCGGAAAAGCTGAGGGCGCAGATAATCGCCGATGCTACCGCCGCCGCCAAGAGAATAGTGGATAAGGCGCATGCCGAGATAGCAAGCGAAACGGTACGGGCGCAAACCCGGCTGAGGAGAGAGTCGGCCAGCATCGCGATGGAGATGGCGACCGGGCTTTTGTCCAAGAGCTTCAATGAAAGCGACCACCGCAGTTCGGTCGGTGAATACCTCAAGAAGGTTGGAGAAAAACGGTGAGAGAGAAAAAGGTGGCGGTACGGTACGCTGATGCCGCTTTAAGCTCCATAAAGGATGCGAAGGAGATGGAAGTGGTCGGTAAGGATATGGACTCGTTTGTCCAG
>JAHFEI010000272.1 GCA_023248615.1 Nitrospinales bacterium
TATGCGTGTGCTCACCGTGCCTGTGGTAAGAGTCCACAAGCCCCCCTGCTCCGGATGCCCTATCGCCACCACCTTGTCGCCAACATCCACTTTTTCGGAATCGGCCAAATTCAGCGCGGAGGGATTTTGCGAACAGTCAACGCGCAACAGCGCGATATCGAGCTGCCGGTCATATTTGATGATGGAGGCCGAACAGCGCTCTTTCAGGTCTTCCTGCATATCGCCGCTCACCCGTTCTGGCTTCAGATAGACCGTGATTTCGGAAAGGGGACGGTTTTCGCCGTCCACAATCACATGGGCGTTTGTCACCACCACGTCGTTATCGATGTAAAAGCCGGTTCCGCCGTTGAAGGAACCTTCCTTCACCTTCGCGAAAATCAACACCACCGAAGGGGCATCCTTTTTATATATCTCCGCCGGTTCCATGGCAAACGAGGCCGAAACCGGAAACACGAATACAAGAACTGCGCACAACAGCATCCGTTTCATGCAACCCCCCAAATGCTCAGCTTCACCTGTCATTTTCCCCGACCGGCCAGTTTATCTTTTGGAATACAGGCCAACGCATAGGTGACCCCCTTCATATGGCTGGCCACCCCTTCGCCATCATACCAATATTCCTGTATCACCGACTCATCCATCACCACATCGCTTTCCCACCCTTTCATCCCGCTTACCACCGTCGCCTTATCGCGGCTTTCAACGCCGTTGCGGGTTTCCTCCAGCGTGACGGAGGAAACATTCACGGAGATCGATTTCGCCAATGCCGCGCGCGCATCGTTGGCCGCGCAGGGTTTCCCCTCGCTCACTATGAAAGCGGGATCGCAAGCTCCTACCGCGCAAATTTTATCGGGATAGATGGTTATGCCGGACACCCACTTTGGCGCCCCCGCCTTGGTTTCAAAACTACGCCCGTTGGCGGGGGCAAGGTTGGGGGCGGGGGCCAAAACCACCTTCGGCCCCGCCGATTCACAGGCGGACAACATGGCCGCCATAACAAAAGCCGCCACAACGCCGTTCCACATGGTCTGCCGCCAACCCCTGACGCAACGGAAGACCTTAATGTTTCTCCTCTTCCCTCTCAAGCTTTTCGAGCATCCGGTTGGCGTTGGCCCGGACGTATTCTTTCATTTTATCACTCAACTCCGCTTTCTTGGCTATGGCCTCCTTGAACTTGTCCATATCCATCCGGGCAAGCGAATAATACATCCCAGAAACCCTCTCCTGGCATCGGTCGACAATCATCACGCCGTTCAGGGTCTGCTTCACCACCGTCTTTTTGACGGTTTCTACATGCTGCTCTTCCGATTGCTTGTCGGCGGCCGAGGTGGAAGCCATATAGTCGTTCATCAACGAAGCGGTATAGACCTCGAACTGCTTGGCCAGTTCGTTAATGGCTCGGTTATCCGCCGATTCGCGCAAAAGCGCCGGATTGGCGATGTTGCTGGACATGCCGGCGCCGTAAAACACCTTGCCGATGTCCCCCGGAAACGCCATTCCCCCTTTTACCGTCCAAGCGGGCAGTTCACGCCCGTCGGAACAATACGCTTTTTCAACCTTAGGCGCGCTGGCGCACGCGCTAAAAAGGATGCCGACAAGCACTACGCATAACAACTTCACCTGTTTCATTCCATACCTCTTTTTTTAGTTTAACGGCCACGGAAACATAACCAAATAATCAAATCCCCTTTAAAGGGGAAAATCCACTGTAGCGGGCGGGCCTTCATTAATAACCCTTGTAAATGCTTTTTTTCCACGAATGGCACGAATAACACGAAAGAGGGAGGATAGAAAGGAGAGGTTTTGGTGCTCTCCCCGGGGAAGGGTAGAGGGGGTGCAAACACTTCCGCTTTCCTTTTTCGTGCCTTTCGTGGTTCATACCGCTCAAAATCTTGCCCGATCATCCCGTTTGTGCCATAATTTGCTCATGGCGGTTGACACATTAAAATTGTACGAACGGCTGGTGAAAGCCAACGTCGCCCCGGAGGCGTCGCGCGAGATTGCCGAAGCTATATCCGAAAGCTCCGCCGTATCCCTTGAAGGGCTTGCCACCAAGGAAGACTTGTTCGCCCTAAAAGGGGACTTGGCAAAACTTGAAAATAAGATGGAACAACGTTTTTCCCAAGTCGACCAACGCATCGCCCAACTCGAAGTGCAACTAATCAAATGGATTATTGGCGTCGGGATTACGGGTTTCACCGCGCTCCTCGGACTTTTAAAAATCATAAAGGTCATCTGATTCCCCCCGAAAACTTCTTTATTTACCACGAACGGCACGAAAAAAACAGGGGAAACAGTTTTCTTTTCCCCTTCGCGCTTTTCCCAGTTTCTTTTTTTCTAAGCTCCGTCAAATGCTACAAAGCAAGACCAGACCCCGTTCCCGGACCCCGTTCCCGTGATGGGGGGTCAGCATTATCTTAGCCATAATCCGCCCTTTCGTTCTTTTGGGGTCAAATGCCACAAAGCAAGACCCCGCTCCCGGTGGTCAGGCACAGTCCGCCCCCCCCTCACGCCCCCCACATGCTCATTTTGGCATTTTCTTTATGGCGGTGCTGTTAGGTAAAATGCCGGTGGCATCCGCGTTAGGTTCAGACCAAAATACATATATAGCATCCATTACCAACCCTTGGGGGGCATTCAGTCCTGAGACTATGGTTGTTACCGTTCCGCCATTTACAGGAACTTTCTTGATAGATCCGGTACCAGCATTATAAATGCTATTAGTAGAAGTGCCATATTCTACAAAATAGGCATAACCGGCAGTGGAATCCATAACGATAAATCCGGGATATTTCAATCCAGATGCAAGGGTGGTTACTGTTCCACCGCTTTTTAAAATCTTATTTAATGTACCACCATTAGCGTCTGTCCAATAAATGGCTGTATTGTCTATAGCTATCATAATTTGACTGGTGTTATTAACTGGTAGCCCTGAGGCCAGTGCCGTTGATACCCCACCTCCTATTGGAGTTTTTTGCAGCGTTCCATCCAATTGATATGACCAATAAACATTGGTTGAGTCAACACCAACAAATCCACTTCCCCAACTTCCAGAAACCGGGCCCCAAGTTGTTGTTGCGCCACCGTTCTTGTTAATGCTCCCACCCGTTCCATTTATCGCATAATTATTGGTCCAATACACGTTAGTGGAATCCACCGCAATGCCAACAGGCCAAGGCGTTGATACCAACGTGGTTGGCATCCCGCCGTTTATGCTAATTTTCTTTATTGCGGAAGCCGCATATTCCGCCAAATACAGATTGGTGGAGTCAACTGCAATCTGATACGGGTGACATAATCCAGTGGCAAGCGTTGTAACTGCCCCCCCGCCTATTGGAAGCTTGGATACTGTTCCATCACAGGCTGGAT
>JAHFEI010000273.1 GCA_023248615.1 Nitrospinales bacterium
AGCAGCACCCGCTGAACAAAAAACGCAAGGCGGGGAAAAAACCGGAGGCTAACTCCATCTGGCTGTGGGGACAGGGCAAAGCCCCATCCCTGCCGAAACTGAAAGATAGCCGCGGCATCACGGGCGCCATGATTTCCGCCGTAGACCTGATGAAGGGAATCGGAGTGCTTGCGGGGATGGAAGTCATCAATGTGCCGGGCGCGACCGGGTACATAGACACCAACTACGCAGGGAAGGCGCAAGCCGCCATAAACGCGCTAAAAGAAAAAGACCTCGTGTACATCCATGTGGAGTCGCCGGACGAATCCAGCCATGCCGGGTCGCTGGAAAATAAGATAGTGTCGATAGAGGATTTCGATGCGAAAGTTGTCGGCCCGATACTGGAAGAGATACTCCGTATCGGCGGCAGGGCGATAGTGCTTTCGGATCACCCATGCCCGCTTGCCACCCGCACACATGCGCGTGGCCCGGTGCCGTTCGCCATCTGGCCTAAGCTGGAGGAAGGGAATGGCGCAGATGCATTCGACGAATCTATAATGCAGGGCAAAGACAGCCTCTATTTTGACGAAGGGTACAAACTGTTCGAGCGGTTTATCAGGTAATGGCATGGCCGCAAACGACGAAACGTACAACCTTGGCGTTGAAACATTAAAGAAATCCCAGACCCTTTGTCCGTTTACCGTAGGCACCTACCAGTACGACGCAACAGACGTAGCGCCTACGAATTACCTCTGCTGGTTTAAGAGCGAGAACTTTCTGGCACAAAGCAAAAACGGAAAACTGGACCCCGCTTACACCGAGTGCGATGTGGTGGGGGATTTCAAGCTCTGCCCTATTTACCTCGGCCTGCCGGGACTATAAGGGCGAGGCGCACCCAGGGGTGGAGTTTGCCCGCCGCATGCAAAAAACCTTTGCAAGGCGTAGGCGGGGTTAGGCCTCGATTCCGAAGTTAAAATTACTTTCCCCTCCTTCGCAAGGAGACCTTTGCATAACACCCATTTCTGACATTGAGATAAACATAAATAATCCTCGATTCCGGCGGCGATTTTCCGCCAGTTGAACAACGACTGTATCTTAGAGAGGAAAATCAAGCTCAACTGCATTTTCTGGGTTAAAGGCTGTTCGGCATCTCCGCACCCTTTTTACCCACTCGATATGCAGAAGACCCTAAATTTCATTCGCGAATATTTGCCAAACAGAAAATGTTGGCGGGTTGCACCATGTTTCAGTGCGAAGCATCCTGCCTTATGCTGACAGGCACAATCGGCAAGCGGATGGTGAAGGTGGTGCCTTCGTTGGCTTTGCTCTGCACTGTGATTGTGCCATCGTGGCTTTCTATCACCTTGATGGCAAGAGGAAGCCCAAGCCCCGTTCCTTCCTCCTTGGTGGTGTAAAACGGCTCGAATATTTTGCCTATGCTGTCTTCCGGTATTCCGCACCCCGTGTCGGACACTCGTATCTCGCATTCTGTCGCCAGCCATCCCGAGCCGCGCACAGGCTCCATGGATATTTTTATTTCTCCGCCCGCTGGCATAGCCTGCGCCGCATTTAGCAAAAGGTTCCAAAAAACCTGTTTCAGCGCTTCCGCATCGCACTCGCACTTCAGCCTGCCATCAAGGTCCAGTTCCGGGCGCACCGTTGCCGAGTACCTGGCGTCGTTGCTGAACAAAAGAACCGCATCTGCTATCAGCGCCGCAAGGTTCACATCCGGCGTTTTTTTTGTGTTAGGCGAGGCGTAGGAGAGGAAGCGGCTGATGATGCCGTTCAGCCTGTCCGTTTCGTGCAGGATTATTTGCATGAGCCTCGTATCCGGCACGCTCATATCCTCCTTCATGGAGGAGCGCAACACCTGTATGGAGCCGCTGATGGAACCCAGCGGGTTGCGTATTTCATGCGCCAGCCCGGCGGCCATCCTTCCCAGCGCCGCCATCCTTTCCGTTTTCGAGACCGCTTCCTCCATCTTCTTGAAGTGCGTTATGTCCTGGAAAATAAGTATCACGCCCAACACATCCCCATCCGAATTCCTGAATAGCGAGGAGGATACGGCGATAAGTTTTTTCGTTCCGCCATCGGTGGTAAAAAGCCATTCCGTTTTTTTCGGCTCGGTTGGGTGCGGCATGAAACTCTCTATAAGGAGCGACGGGAATTCCTGGGCAAGGCCCTTCTTCAAAAAGTTGTCGGCGCTACGCTCCAGTATCTCTTCTGCGGCCTTGTTGGCGGATACTATCCTGCCATCAAGGCCTATGGCCAAAAAACCGCTCCCCATGTTGGTGACGACGTTTTGGTGGAAGGCCTGGAGGTATGTAAGGTCATTGCTCTTCACCATAAGCGCCAGCAACGTGTGCCTTAGCCTTCGGGAAAGGAAATCGCTGAGGAACGCCACCAGATAAAACGCGGCGATATGCACCAGCACCGTAAAAAAAACATAGCCCTGCGAGGCCGTACCCACATTTACGGAAAGGAGCAACGGACGGGGGGATATCGCCCCGTAGAACTCCAGGTTCACCAGCAACCCGTACATTATGCTCGCGCCGGATGCCAGCACATAGCTACTGTTGGCCTGCATTATAACGACGGAGGATACGATGGTGAGCATGTACAGGAAGGTAAACGGGCTATCCAGCCCGCCCGTGTAGTAGATTATGCCGCTTTCAACCAGCAGGTCGGCGAACAGTTGGGCGTAAAGAAACGGCGTATACCGCGTGATGTGGTCTACCAGCCCAAGGTATATGATGGAGAGCAGGTACGTTGCCGCGATAATCATGGAAAGCGGAAAAGGGAAAAACAGCGCCCCGAACTCAACCTGGAAAACTATGACGGCGCCAAGGAAGAAGGAGATGGCGACCATCCTGAATACGACCAGCACCTTGATGATCACGGCCTGGTCCCGGCTGGATGGCGAAACGCCTACGTCTTTTTTCACTCCCTTGTCGCGGTGGCGGCTTTTCCTATGATGCGCCCGCGCCCATCTGGAATATCGGCATATACATGGCTATAACAACGTAGCCGACGGTTATGCCGAGAAAAACCATCAGTAGCGGCTCCATCAACGATGTGAGCGCGGTAACCGCGTCGTCAACTTCCCCATCGTAAAAATCTGCAATCTTGCTGAGCATCTGGTCAAGCGCACCGGACTGCTCGCCCACGTCTATCATCTGCACGACCATCGGCGGAAATATCCCCTGTGCGCGCAACGGTTCGCCAAGCCCCTTGCCCTGCTTAATTTCATTGATTACGTCAAAAACAGCATTTTCCACCACCTTGTTACCGGCGGTTTTTGCCGTTATCGTCAGCCCCTCTATTATCGGCACCCCGGAGGATATTAGCGTACCCAGCGTGCGGGTGAACTTGGCCACCGAAACTTT
>JAHFEI010000274.1 GCA_023248615.1 Nitrospinales bacterium
CGACACTTCCATAACCTCGAAAAGCGGGGATGCCACCTACCTGCGGCTTTTGCGGCTCCGCGCCCTTATAGACCTTAAATACCATTTCGGCAAGAACCACGAGCCGGTGGCCGATTCCATAGCAGTAACCGGAACGACCGAGAAGTGACCCGCCTTGCCATGAGGGAGTGGACAGCGGCGGCGCCGTTTTTTGCCATTGTGGTCGCGCTCCTGTTCCTGACCTGTGCATCTTCCGTTGCCGTTGCCGCGAATGGACTTACCTTCGAGGAAAAGATATGGAATTTCGGCAAGATAACCACGCTGGATAAAAGGGAGCATATATTCAAATTCCGCAACACCGGAAAAAAGAACATAAAGATAATTTCCGTTACGCCATCATGCGGTTGCACGGCGGCTGTTTTGGGCAAAAAGAATTTCAGGCCCGGCGAGCATGGTGAGATAAAAGTTGTATTCGACCCGGGCGGCAAATCCGGCTGGCACGAATCCACCGTGGCGGTGGCTACCGATAAAGGGCAAGCCACCACGCTTGCCGTTACCGCAGAGATAGAGACGCTCGACCAGGGACGTGTCGCCATATCCGCGCCCACGCCGTCCATACGGGTTATCCCGGAATCAGTAGACCTTGGAAAACTTAAGGAGGGCGGGGCGGTGGCATACAAAATCGTGGTGGAAAATGCCGGGGACGGCGAGTTGTTCATCCAGAATGTGATGGAGCGCAACGATGCCGGGGTGCCGCTGAGCCACAAGCCGATAGGGAAAAACAAAAAGGTGGAGATAACGTTTTTCTACCGCGCAATGGAAAAGGGCGGAATAAAGGAAGAGGTGGTGATACATTCCAACGACCCGGTGCGCCCCGAAGTGGCTGTGCCTGTAACCGGCACCGTGGATTAGCCGGCTAGAGGTGCAGGTGGGCGCGTAGCTCCATGTTTGTGTTCCGTATCCTTTGCGCCAGCAATACCGCAAAGTTCCTCATCAGCTTGTATCCCAGCGCCGGATTTGTATCGCACAGGCCGTTCAACGCGGCAAAGGGAAAGCGCACAACCGTTGTGGGGGCTATTATCCGTATGCTGGCGGAGCGCCTTGCCCCATCGATGAACGCAAACTCGCCCACGACGCCGTTTTTCCGGACTTTAAGTATCTGCGCTCCGCTGTCTTCCGCTACCGCAAGCTTCATGTCCACGCTGGCCATTCCTTCCACAACTACGTAGACATCCCGCCCGGAGTCATCTTCGGCTAACATTACTTCGTCTTCCCTGTACGCCTCCGTTACTGCAATATCGGCTAGCTCCGCTATCTCCACATCGGTGAGGGATTTGGTAAGCGCCACCGCTTTTTTAAGGTTTTCGGCAACCTGCGCTTTAGAGAGGCTGTTCAATATTCGTGACACGTTTTAAATCCTCCATCGATAAACTGCGTTCCAGGCACCGCACGCTGTCCCTTAGCTGTGTCTCGTCTTTAACCCCCACTATGGCGGAGGTGACATTCTTGTCGGCCAGCACCCAGTTGATAGCCAAATGGGTAAGAGCCATTCCCATAGCGTTGGCCAAGAGTTTTAAATTTTCTACGTCGTCAAAAGCCTTGCCGATTGACTCCTTGTTGAAGATACCAAATCCGGACGACCCACGCCAGTCCTGGAATTTTTCCGACCGCGCATATTTGCCGGTGAGCAGGCCCGACGCCAAAGGGCTGTACGCGATAACGCCGATTTTATTTTTTCCGCAAAACGGCAACAGTTCTTTTCCCGCCTCCCTCTCCAGCATGTTGTACTTCGGCTGTATGGAATCCACCACGCCCGCCTGCATCGCTCTTTCCAAAAGCGGCAGGTCGAAGTTGCTTACGCCGATAGCCCGGATTTTCCCCTGTTCCTTCAGCTTCATCATCGCCTCTATGGCTTTCTCCACCGGGTCGTCGGCGTTGGGCCAGTGTATCTGGTACAGGTCTATGTAGTCGGTGGAAAGCCGCCTCAGGCTGTCCTCCGCCTCGCGCACCACGGATTCCGGCTTAAGGCTTTTGTACATCGCCCCGCTTTTTTCCTCTTTCCACAAAAGGCCGCACTTGGTGGCAATCACCACCTTGTCCCGCGATTTTTTCAGGGCTTGCCCCACTATCTTTTCGCTACGGCCAAAACCGTACACGGGGGCGGTGTCGAAAAAATTTATTCCGGTTTCAAGCGCGGCTTCTATTGCCCGGATGGACGCATCGTCCCCCTTGTCTTGCCAGAACGGAAAGCCACCTATCTGCCACGCGCCAAACGCGATGGCGGAAACATTTATTCCTGTCGAACCCAATTCCTTGTATATCAAACGCTCCTCCAGTACTGCGGAACATCATAGCAGAAGGAATCTGCTTTTCCCGCACCGCGCCAGGCAAAAAAAATATGTTGCGACATGAAGTAGCAAACCCAATACTGTCTTTCGGCGCATTTTTTCGCTTCACGTCCTCCCAAAGCGTGGCGGATATCTGGCAGTACCGCGACGACGGGCGCAACCGGCTAAAAGAAATGCTCTCCCGCCATCCCGTAATCGATTCCAGGCTGGTTTATCGCCCCTTGCGGACGTTCGGCATTATAGAATTGCAGGATGTTCTTGGCGGCCTCCATTGCGATTTCCAGCCGGATATCATTTACCGCCGAACCCAGATGCGGAGTAAAAAATGTTTTTTGCACACTTTCCAAAAGCGATTTTGGGATATCGCGTGGTGTCCCTGGTTTTCCACCCGCCTCCTCCATTTCGAATACATCCGCCGCGTACCCGGAAAGATGTCCCGCTTCCAACGCATCGGCGACGGCCTGTTCGTCCACAACTCCGCCGTTGCTGGTGTTTATAAGGTAGCTTCCCTTTTTCATTATTGCCAGTGTACCCTTATTGATAAGGTGTGCCGTCTGCGGCAGGAGAGGGAGCGACAGCACAACAAAATCGCTTTGGCCAAAAAGCTCTTCCGGTGAAACCCGCTTTAGCCGGTAGGCGTATTCCCTGTCCCTGGAGAGCGGGTTGGGATCCGAGTAAATAACTTTCATGTCAAAACCGGCGAGGCGCTTTGCCACTTCCCGTCCGACCGCTCCCATCCCAAAAATTCCGGCGGTATTCCCGGCAAGCCCCATTCCGTATAGGTCGGCGCGCCAGCCGCCGAATTTGCCAGAGCGGACTATCTTGTCACCCTCCGGCATCCTTCTGGCCAAGCCTATGAGCAACCCTACTGTCAGTTCGGCGGCGGGGACTGTCCGTAAATCCGAGACTATCGTCAGCCATATGCCGCGTTTTGTGCAGGCATCTAGGTCGACGTTTTTCGGTCTTTTTAGCGTGGAGCTTACTATCCTAAGTTTTGGGCAGGCGGCTAGGAATTCTTCGTCAACCTTGTCTGGCAT
>JAHFEI010000275.1 GCA_023248615.1 Nitrospinales bacterium
AGTCCAGCCGCATGGCCACCTTGGTACAATCCTCCATGGTGAGCGGGCTACATGCGGCCTATCGCGCAAAAGATAACGGCGTAAAGCAGGCGATGTTCTACGTCCTGCACGGGGCGCGGATGCCCGCAATACTTGTGGAAACGTCGTTCATCAGCAACCAGAAAGAGGAAAAGCTGTTGCGTAACGCGGAATATCGCGATGATATAGCCCAAAGTATCGCCCACGGCGTATTGAGCTATGCCGACGAAACAAAAATTGCGTTTTTAGAGCAGTAGGGCATTTAAACTTTTCATAACTACGCCAAGACTGTCATTCCCGCCCCGTGTCCAGCACGGGGTAAACTCCAGAGGGAATCCAGATAAGCCTAGGTGCCGCATCAAGTGCGATATGACAAGAAAGTAGTCGTATTCAAGATAAAGTAAAATGTGCTAAGTATCTTGTCCTTGCTGGAAAATGGCGGGCAATTATCTTGCTATCGCCCGCAATAACTTTACGGCGGCCTTAAGTTTTTCGTCGGGAATTTCAGCTTTGGTGGTTACGTCGGCTATAAGGAACGCCACGTCATATTTTACCCCGACGGCACGATGGACGATATAGATTCATTTTCATTAGGGCTTGCAGGGGGGGCACTAAAGAGGCGCGGCACTGAGGCATGAGAAATACCAAAGTTGTGGATAGCCCGCATGGCGAACCTTCTTATGCGCTGACGCGGAAGAATATCACGTCGCCGTCCTGCACGACGTACTCTTTCCCTTCAAGCCTCATTTTCCCTTTTTCTTTCGACCCGGCCTCGCCGCCGCACGCCACATAATCGGCGTAGGATATCACCTCGGCGCGGATGAAATGTTTTACGAAGTCGGTGTGGATAGCGCCCGCCGCCAACGGGGCTTTGGTGCCTTTGCTTATCGTCCATGCGCGCACTTCCTTCACCCCTGCGGTGAAGTAGGTAATGAGGTCCAGCAACGCATAGCCTTCCCGTATCATGTTATCCAGGCTGGATTGCTTTAGCCCCATCTCCGCGCGGTAAGAGGTGCGTTCTTTCGCGTCCAACTCCGCTATTTCCGCCTCCACCTGCGCACAGATGCTTAAAAACCCCGCGCCGCGTTTCTTCGCAAACTCGCGCACCGCCGCCACCATAGGCCCGTCTTCTTCGGACGGCTCGCCGATATTCGCCACATACATCATCGGCTTTGCGGTAAGTAGCGGAAGCTCCTTCATGATTTCCTTGCCGCCCGTTTCGGACGCAGGGGTGCCGCGTTGCAGGCCGTCCATGATTTTTTCCAGCACGACCAGCAGTTCCTGGTCTTCCTTCTTCCCGCTCTTGGCCGATTTCCTGAGCGACAGCATTTTCTTTTCCACGACCTCCATGTCGGCGAGCATCAGTTCGCTTTCGATAATTTCTATGTCGCGTATCGGGTCCACATCCCCCACCACGTGCATGATGTCGGAAGACCGGAAACAGCGCACGATATGCGCCACCGCTTCCACGTTACGGATATGGCTTAAAAACCTGTTGCCCAGCCCTTCCCCCTTGCTGGCTCCCGCCACCAGCCCGGCGATATCTACAAACTCCATCTGAGTCGGTACAACGCGCTCTGGATGCACGAACTCCGAAATTTTGTCCATGCGCGGATCGGGAATATCCACCCGCCCTATGTTCGGGTCTACCGTGCAAAACGCGAAGTTGCTTGCCTGCGCCCCCGCCGATGTGAGCGCATTAAAAAGAGTCGATTTGCCTACGTTGGGCAGGCCGATTATCCCGCAATTGAATCCCATTTTATTTTCCCAAGAAGTGTGTTTAAAGGAGGCTCAAAACGTGGTCAGGTGGTTGGAAAGGCTCATCGCCTTGCTCTTAAGCGGCTCTTTCATGTTATCTGAAAGGGCGCGAATGACCGCTCCCTGGCTTTTCAACTGCGTTACCAGCGAATTGCGCTTGAACTCGTAGAACCTTTTTTCGATGCCTGTTAACTGGTCGCGCACATCCAGTATCTGTGCGCGGTTGTTTATGACCATGTCTTCCACTTTCGCGCCGCCCGCCTTCAGCAGGTTTACCTCTGCGGTGAGGTCTTTAATTTCGGAGCGGTCTGTGCGTTCGGAAAAGAAAAGGAACGCGACCATGATGAGCGATACCACGGCCAGCCCCATGGATACCATCGCCAGCGGGCTTTCGCGCTCTGCCACATACGGCGGTTCCTGCCGCCATCGGTTATCGGCGATTTTACGCGGTGCGGCTGGTCTGGCGGTTGGCTCCGTTGAGGCGCGTTGCGGCTCTTGCCCGGCGGCAATTTGCTCCTGCGGCAGGTCGTCCAGTATATCCGGCTCCACGTATGTTATGGCGGATGCGCTGGGCATGCCCTTTTGGGCAAGCAGTCCCACCACCTGCCCTATGGAGAGGTTTTTTGCCTTCGCCAGCTCAAATACACGTATTTTCATCTTGGGGGATTATACCATCCCTGAAAAGATTGTGAAAATAAGGTGGATGCCCACTACGGCTTGTGGCGCAGGTCGGGAGAGCGGGCGGCCAGGGTTTCGTCTAGCCGTTTCACTTTTGCCAGCATTGGCGCATTGTGCAGGCATTCCGGGTCGGTCTTCGCCTGCTGTGCAATTTCTTTCATGGCCTCAATGAACATGTCCATCGTCTCCAGCGATTCGGATTCAGTAGGCTCTATCATCATCGCCCCTTTTACGATAAGCGGGAAGTAGATGGTAGGCGGGTGGTAGCCCCGGTCGATAAGCGCCTTTGCCATATCTAGGGTGGATATATGATGCTCCTGCTGTATCTTGTCCGAAAACACGCACTCGTGCATGCAATGCCCTTCGTACGGCACATGAAAATGGCCTTTTAACTGGGCGAGAATGTAGTTGGCATTCAGCACAGCGGCTTCCGATACCTCGGCCAGCCCTTCCCCGCCCATCGAAAGCAGGTAGGCATATGCCCGCAGGTAAACGCCGAAGTTGCCGTAGAAAGCGTTCAGCGCACCGAGGCTTTTAGGCAGGTTATATTCCAGCTCGTAGCGCCCGTTGTTTAGCTTCACTCTGGGCGACGGCATGTAAGGCTCCAGGAAATCTTTCGCCAATACCGGGCCGGAGCCGGGGCCGCCGCCGCCGTGCGGGGTGGAAAAAGTCTTGTGCAGGTTCATGTGGCACACGTCTATCCCCATGTCGCCGAAGCGCGTCTTCCCCAAGATGGCGTTAAGGTTCGCCCCGTCCCCGTACACGAGACCGCACTTGCTGTGGACTATTTCGCATACCTGCTTGATATTTTTTTCGAAGATGCCCAGCGTGTTCGGGTTTGTCACCATCAGCGCCGCCGTGTCTTCGTCCATCAGCTTTTCCAGCGCGGCGCA
>JAHFEI010000276.1 GCA_023248615.1 Nitrospinales bacterium
ACGCGGGCTGTCGAGAAAGCGATATTGCGGAAGGCCGAGGCCGTATTTGTCGAAAGCCGTTATTCGCTGGAGCTTATAAAGCGGAGTTACCATATCGACGAAGGAAAGCTGGTCTATCTTCCCTATCCCATGGAGCCGGCGGAGCGGTCCAACGCCCCGGCTTCCATCCAGGGAAAATATATCCTTTTTGTGGGGCGGATCGATGTTACGCGCAAGAACGTGCAGATGCTGGTGCGGGCTTTTGCCAAAACCCCCGTTGACGGCGTGAAATTGGTGTTGGCGGGGAAGGCCCTTCCCGGCAGTTCAATCAGGCGGCTGGTGGATGAATTGGGCCTTGCGGATCGTGTGGTTATCACCGGTTTTGTGGACGAGGAAACGCTGCGGAACCTGTATACCCATGCGCGCGTCTTTGTTATGCCGTCCCTGCAGGAAGGGCTTGGCAACGCCATAATAGAAGCGCTCTCCTTCGGCCTGCCGGTGGTGGCCACACGTTGCGGAGGGGCGGAAGACAGCGTGATGGACGGCCGGAACGGATATTTAGTGGACGTAAACGATGTAGAAGGCATGGCGGACCGGCTCCACAAGGTCTGCGCCGACGATGAGCTCCGGGAACGGTTTTCCGAAGGGGCATTACGCCACATCCGGGAAGTCCATTCGTGGGAACGGTTTACCGCTATTCTTCGGGAGCATATCGGCGTTGCTTCATAGCCAAAAACCGCCCTCCGCCGCATCACCCGCCATCGCGTGGAGCACGGTTTTGTTTCGATGCACGACTATGATAACGTAACATCCGATAATCCTTCAGTTATGGAATATTTTAAGAGGCTGAAGATAATGATTACCCAACGTATTAAATCGCTTTTGAAAAGCGTGATTTCCCGCGCTAAAAAATGAGAGGTTAAAATGGGACGCTCCGAATCTGATCGTCAATGTTATGTAATGGATCAAATACGAGCCGGCAACGAAATGAATGTTGAATTAAAGTCGGTTGAGTTCACCGAGGAAGTACCATATCCCGCTAAAAGTAACTGGCTTAGAATGTGGCTTTCATTGCACAGAATGAATCTCCCATTTTTAACTAGGTTTTCACGGAATAGACTGAGGTCAAATATATCGTTGAATGACGCATACATAGCCCCTGGGTTCCATTGTTTATATGGGAATATTATCTGCGATTCTAAAGTCGGGTTACATGATGCATTTTTTGTGGATTACGCAAACGTCTATATTGGAAAAGGAACGGAGTTTGCGTTTCAAAATATTGTGATTACATCAACTCATGATTTACGAAATATGAATACTGTTTGGGCCAGCGAAATAATAATTGGTGAAAATGTATGGATTACTTCTCGTGTGGTCATCCTTGCGGGTGTGAGGATAGGTCGTAATTCTGTTATCGGTGCGGGGAGCGTTGTTACTAATGACATTCCTCCGAACGTTTTAGCCGTTGGAAATCCGGCCAAAGCAGTTAAAACCATTGACAGAGGGCGGCCATTATCCTTCCGTTAACAATATTTTGAGTGTGGATGGCGGTTTGTTTCATCCCGGCGTTGGAAAAAACCCGGCTCCCGCATGCATGTTGTGCGGGGCAACGGGGAGTGGTCTCATGGATCGATTCTCCGATCCAAAAGGGTATTTGCCTGGGGGGTTCGGGGTTTATCGCTGTGGCGGGTGCGGCCTGAAGTACACTTGGCCGCAACCCGATCCGGCGGTTATCGGGCAGTACTATGATGAAGATTACGGGTCATGGCATATTAAAAAAGATGACCGGGACGGCTTAAAGTCGCTCGTGCGCCGAATCACTCTCAATCGGTATTTCGGGTATGCCGCCCAACGGGGTGAAGTGAGTGGGCTTAAAGGGATGCTCGCCGGTCTCGCTTCGTTTTTTTATGCTGTTAATGTCAACGTGCCGGATGGGGCGCGGCGGGGCAAGCTGCTGGATATCGGTTGCGGGAGCGGCGATTTTCTGCACGAAATGAAATCGCTCGGTTGGGATGTGCGTGGCGTGGAACCGAGTCCCGCCGCCTGCCTCCTTGCCGAAAAGAGGTGGGGCATAAAGCCGCTGTGCGGCGAGGTCAAGGATGTGGAAGAACGCGGATTCGACCTTGTTTCCCTTCGGGGGGTGATAGAACACCTCTATAATCCGCTGGAGACTTTGGGGGAGATACGGGGACTGCTAAATCCGGGCGGCAGGGTATTTATCACCACCCATAATATCGAAGGTTCCGGCCCGCGGTTTTATGGAACCCGCTGGGTGGGATGGGAAGTGCCCCAGCATCTTTACTTCTTCGATCGGCGCACGTTGCCTTTGTTGCTGGAAAAAGCGGGTTTCCGTCCGGTTTATCTTAAGAACTGTTTCCGGACGGTCGATCTCTTTAATACGCTCCACCCATCCAGAATGGAACAGGGGCTTTCGGTACTGCTTTGGCGGTTGGCAATGGCTTTTGAGGTACACGGAGGGTTGGCGGCGGAAGCGGCAAAGGAGTAGATACATAATGAAAAACGCCCTTAAGGTATCCATTATAACCGTTGTGTTTAACAATAAGGACACGATTGGGGATACTATTGCCTCCGTCGCATCGCAAAACTATCCCTATGTCGAGCATATTATTGTGGACGGCCTTTCCACCGACGGCACCATGGATATAATCACCGCCAACAAAGATCGATTTACAAAAGTTATTTCCGAGCCCGACAAGGGAATCTATGACGCCATGAACAAGGGAATAGCCGCCGCCACCGGCGACATTATCGGCTGTCTGAATGGGGATGATTTTTACGCCGACAATGAGGCGATTTCAACGGTGGTGCGCGAGTTCGAGGCAAAAGGGGTGGATTCGGTGTTCGCGGACCTGGTGTATGTGAAGCGTGAAGATCCTTCCCGCGTCGTGCGTTATTACGATTCTTCCTCCTTTCATCCGGGTATGTTTGCCTACGGGTGGATGCCGGCGCATCCAACTTTCTTCGTGAAGCGCTCGTGCTATAAAAAATACGGGGTATTTAAAACCGATTATGCAATAGCGGCGGATTATGAAATGCTTGCGCGAATGCTGGGAAAACACAGGATCACCTATAGCCATATTCCGCGCGTGCTCACGAAGATGAGGACTGGCGGGGTAAGCACCAAGAATTTTAAAAGCAACTGGATATTGAACAGGGAAATAATGCGCGCCTGCAAAGAGAACGGAATTCAGACAAATTATTTTAAAATATATTCAAAATATGCCACGAAAATGTTCCAGTTGGTGCAAAGGCCAAAATGCGGCACCGGGAGGGGGGGCGCTCATCTGTGATAGTCTCAATTCGCATTTAGGTTCGTCTTTTTCATATATTCCTGCT
>JAHFEI010000034.1 GCA_023248615.1 Nitrospinales bacterium
TGGGAAGCCCAGGACTTCGCCCACCTCCGCTTCCGGTATCTGGTGTTCTTCCGGGTAGACGGTGATGTTTGCCACTACCACCTGCCCGCTCTTTGCGCCCATAGATTTGCCGGGGCGCACAATGAAATCCTGCACTACGCGCTTTTGTGTCGGCGCAACCACGCCGCCCTTGCCACGGCTTTGGTAGATGCCGGTCACCGTCTTGCACGCCCGCTCCAGCACACGGATGATGCGGCCTTCCGGCTTGCCATCGCGCCGGCTCCCTTCTATGCGGCAAACAACGCGGTCACCGTTCATTACTTCGCGGAAATTGGATGGGCCGAGAAAGATATCCTTTTGCCCTTCCGTTTCGGGAATAAGGAAACCAAACCCATCGGCATGCCCCTGCACCCGCCCGGTGATAAGGTTCATCTGGTCGGCCAGGCCGTACCTGCCGTAGCGTATTTTCACTATCTCGCCGCTTCTCTCGAAATCGGCCAGCCTTTGGCTAAGTCCATTCCGCCATTCCTTGGGAAGCCTGCGCCGAATTTCCGGTGGGGTAAGAGGGTGGTCTAATATCTTTTTGACTAGTTCAAGTAACCCTGCGTGTTTTTCCATATATTGCCGGGATTATACCCCAAGGACGTATTGAACAAAAAAAATTACTCACGCGGGAGTATGCGGGAATATGGGGACCGTGGTGGAAAAAAGAAAGCGGGAATGTTTTGCCTTCCCGCTTTTGCTGTCTTGTTTCTCTCGTGTGCGCTTCTTAGAAACTTAAAAGGGCCGTTAGGTATCCCCAGCTTGCGCTGTCGCCAATGCCGCTGTTTCTCTCCCTAACTGCGTCTCCCGGAGTGAATATGGAGTAGCCTCCAATAACCTTCAGCGCCGGGCTATACGGATAGGTTAGGGTCAGGTCTAGTTCCGAGCCTGCATCCGTCTTGGATTTCGCGCCAGCCGCCGCCAGGTTGGCGGTGCCTGTTCCGGCGGCGTAATACCAGCCGTCCTTGGCGGAATCCAGAGTGAAGATGTGGTAGGAGATATCAACCGTAGTTTTGGAATCCATTGGCTTGGTGGTCAACTGCAACCTCGTGTCGTTCATGTTCCCCCAGCTAAAGAGGTCCATGTAGCCATAGTAGGCGTGGTTGTTGCCGTGGAAGGGGAATACGAACGTTTTGTGTTTGGTGGTATCGGATGCATCGTCGCCGGAGCCGAAATCCACTTCGGCGCCAATCCGGGTGTTCCAGGCCTCCTTCATGGTGTAGCCAGCCGTAACCGCCCAGGCGTTTGCGACTTGGTCTACGGTTTTGCTCCATTTGCCTGCCTGGAAAGCGGCTTCTGCAGTGAAGTCAATCGCACCCGGCTTTCCGGCTATGCGGGCTCCGTAGGTGCTTATATTCCTCGAAAGCCCACCGGTTGCGTCACCCCAAACCAGGTAGTACACATCGAGGCTGGATTTTTCGATAAGGGGAAAGTTCCATGTGGAATACAGGCCGTAGAGGTCGGCATCAAGCTGGGCGGCGGTGTTGCCGGTGGCGGTGTTGGTTGCCACAGACAGCTTTGCCCAGAACATATCTACCTTTGAGGCTTCGCTAACGCGGTACGACATCTTAAAGGCATCAAACGCGCGGCCGGTATCCGCCCACCCGGAACTGCCAACCAACCTTTGGTCGCCGTATTCCAGCGCCTGGCGCCCTATTTTAACGTCAACCCCCAAGTCGTTCACATTGGATACTTGTATGTATGCCTGAAAAAGGTCCAGCGCTTCCGCTTCCGTGCCGGACGATGCGTTGCTGGGGGAGGCGGTGGGCAGGGTAGAAGACGAATTTGTGGCCGTAGTTGAATATGCGGCCTGTGATTTCTCGGCCCACCTGCGGGAATCCTGTATGGTCAAAACCGCGTCTATGTTATCCCCCGGCTTTGCCTTTACGTTAAGGCGCACCCTTTGGCCGACGTAGAATTTGTTGTCATCCTTACTGTCGTTAAAATCATAGTTGCTCTTCATCTCCGGCCTAATCCGTATTTCGCCGCTGATGTCAACCTTAGGTTTCGTGTCTTTTTCCACGGCCACCGCTTCGTCCTTGGTTATAACCCCTTTCGACTCCAGAAGTTTTACCAGCGCCTTGTTGTCGATACTGTCGGCTCCCGCAGTGGAAGCAAAAGAGAGCATAAGCGCCACTAAGAAAACTTTCTTCACCCAACACCTCCCGGCAAGTTTTTTAAGCACATTCCCCAAGGTGGCATACCACCTTTCGCAATACCAATACCGGCCACCAGAGTACCTGATTGCGACGTAAGGCGCAAATTTACGGGAGTGTTGTTTTTGTCCCACGAATAGGTGATAGGGCATCACCCGTGATGGTTTGCGGCTTGATGGCGCGTTGTTTTTTGTGGCGGTTATACACATCCAAGTCAGAAGCCGAAGTGTCCTGCGGGGCTACTGGAAAAGAACTTTCAGTTCACAGCCGCACCATTACTTTCGTTTGTTTTTCGCTATCCGACATGTTATAAGGATATTATGAAAAAAATGGAGGAGAAAGTGAGGAACCAAAACAGAGTAACCGTGTGGCTGGTAGCCGCTATTATTTTTGCGTTTCTGCCTTCGGTGGCGCGGGCCGAAAAATGCCTGAAGTACGAACCGGAGGTAGTAACGCTTACGGGAAAGATTTACTGGAAAACATTTGCCGGATTTCCCAACTATGAAAGCATCGAGGCAGGAGACCATAAAGACATTGTGGGAATCCTCGGCCTTGAACATCAGGTATGCGTGGCCGCCGGGCCGGGCGATAGCGATAGGTTCAACGAGACCGTGGATGATATTTCGGAAATTCAACTTGACCCAATATGGCATGATGTCCCCAATTGGCCGAAGTATGGCGAGTCTTTTAAGTCCGAAAGAGTCATTGTTGTTGGCACCCTCTACACTCGAAATTGGGGATTTGAGCACACACAAATCTTGATGGATTTGAGAATCATCAAGTTCATAGAGGGTGAAAAAACACCAGCGCGTTAGTCCGCACCCAATTCGAAATCACTATTAACCGTTAGGAAGGAGATACCATGGAGCCCGACAAAAAATACACGAAAGCCGAATCAGAAAATATGAATGGCAGTGAAGACAGCGCGGTTCGTTTACCAGCTAGCTACATATTCCGATTATCCGCGCAAAACAGTTACAGGGCCGCATCCAACGGAAGCTCTATCAAAAATGTGGTCCCCTCCCCAGTCGAGCTTTCCACCGATATGCCGCCGCCATGCTGAGTAACGAACAAGTTGGCGTTATACAGCCCCAGCCCAGCCCCCTTGAACACCCTTTCCGATTTCATATCCCCCTGCTCGAAACGGCAGAAAATCCGTTGTTGCTCATTAAGCGGGATGCCGGGCCCCGTATCGGATATCCGTATCCTCACGGCATTGGCGGCTGTTTCCGCCGATAGCTCTACGCTTCCCCCGGACGGAGTAAACTTGAGCGCGTTGGAAATAATATTGTTCAAAACATGGTAACGGATCCTTCGGATATCCCAGCGGACGGGCGGGAGGGCGGAAACAATGGCGATGGATAAACCAATCCCTTTTGCCTTCGCCTCGTACTCAAAGGTTTTAACGGTATCGCCAAGCTCGTGTCCCAGGTCTGCCACCCATTCGGGTTGCACCTGTTCGCTTCCCGCTTCCATTTTCACCATGGAAAGGATGTCGTCTATCAGTTCCTGCATCCCCTGCCCGGCGCTTACCACCCTCTTTAGCATCTCCATCCATCTTGGGTCGTGCGGTTGCGTCGCCATATCCTTCATAAGGAAGTTAGAGAAACCCAATATCGCGACCATGGGTGATTTCAGGTCGTGGCTGATGGTGGAAAGTACCCTGTTGTGCCGTTCAATCGTCTCGCTTTCGTTCAGTTTGGTATCCGAAACATCTTCAACCTTCATGGCTCCAATTCTATCTTCCCAATATTGCGATATGGTTAACGTGGCGTAAACATGCCGTTACTTTTGGGGGGTACCCATGCGGGGTTTGGCTGGAGGAGAAAGCGGAGGTGTCCCGCAGGGCTGTTGGAAAACCCTACGGGACTGGTAAAAGTCTTTGCTTTATCAGTTTAACTAGAAGCTGTAACCTGCCTGGATTACGAACACATCGTTCGAGGCCTTTTCCTTGGTGCCTAACGCGGCGGCGCTGTATGACTCGTCCTTCATAACGTAGTTTGCCTGTATCTTCATGTTGTGCTTTTTAAAGTAGTAGGAGAATCCCAGCGTGGTGGCGGTGTCCGTCTTCGCCCCTACCGTTCCGCCGCCGGACATCTTGGTGTCGTCGCCGTAGTCGAAACTATCGTAGCGCGCGGCAACCGCCAGATTGTCCGTAACCAGGTAGCTTACGCCGAGCTGGTAGGCCGTCTGGGACACGTTGTCCTCTGTAGCGCTTGCCCGTGAGCCGCTGGTTGCGTTAGATGCGTAGTTGAGCGTGCGGGAGGCGTATTCCGCAGTTATATCCATGCCGCCGACACGCCAGTCGAGGTCGAACCCCGCCGCGTTGGAACCCAGCACCCACATTGACTTTGTGGTGGCTGTGGTGGCGGTAGCCGCAGTGCCAGCCGTATTGAGGGGGTATGTGGTGGCTGAGGTGGAAGTGACCGCAGTGGCGGTCTTGTCATCCGAGCTGTAGTACGAGATGCCGATGGCCAGTTTGTTGTCGCCGGAAAAATTTTCGTATCCCTTCGCTAGGTAGCCGAAAGGGTGCAATTCCAGCCGTGCGGCCAACATATTGCCGCCGCCGTTGTCGTTGCCGCTTATGTCGGAGTTGGTGTAAAGCCTCTGTTTTTTCGTCTGCAGGTAACCTACGGAGCTGGTATCCAAAAAGCCGTTATAAACACCGGCGTTTATGGCAAACAACTTATCCGCGCCAAAGTATTCCACTTCCGCGCCCATCTGACGTCCGACGCCTATCTGGGACGCATATCCAGCCTCTACGAAATTGAGGTTTTTCGAGGAGGTCAGTTCTTCTGCGCTAAACGGGACTTTTTTCTGGCCCACATATACGTTCAGGCCGTCCATCGGCAGGAATGCAATGAAGGCGTCGTTAATCTTGTTCCAACCGGTGGTGCCGGCGAATTCCGGCTCTACCAGCATGTATCCCATGTCGGTCATTTGGGCTTTCACTTCAAGCGTCATCCGCTTTACCAGGAATCCGGTCTTTTGCGCCGCATGCGCATCTGCCGCCGCCGGGCCAGTGTCTTTCCCCTCACTGCGGTACTGGACATGCAACCGTCCGCCGATTTCCACGTTGCTACTTTTGTTCTTCTCGACATCCTTTACGTCGTCGTCGGTAAGGATGCCCTTCTCCTTCAGTTTTTCAATCAGCGGCTTGTCGCTAATCAACTGGCCAGCGCTGGCGCTGGTCGCAAAAACGCATAGCAGTAGCATTACAAGAATTTTCTTCATTTAAGCTCCCTTTCACTCATGGTTAATAATTACCCTGTTCCGTCTTTTCATATTCAAACTCAGCATAGTATATAAGCTCATTATTGCGGATAGATGATGCGTTTATTACAGTTCTGTTAAAAGCCTCTGCTGGGAACCCCCCTTTTGCATTCTCAATTGCCCGTCTTCTTGCAAACGGTTGTTTGGATACCACGGAGTACTTTTGGCGCGAGGTTATGGAGAAAGTAGCAAAGGTTTCTGCCGACTTTAGGAATAAGTGGTGGGCAATACAGGATTTGAACCTGTGGCTTCTACCGTGTGAAGGTAGCACTCTACCACTGAGTTAATTGCCCAACGCAGAGGCGTATTGTATTTCATTTGGTTCCCAAACGGCAACTGTATTCCCGCAAATTCCGCAAGTGCGGCGGCAAAACGCCCCGCTTGTCATGCCTGCGGGAGCAGACATAGGGGATATCCGGTTGTTTATCTTCCGGATTCCCGCTGAAGTTTACCCCGTGCTGGACACGGGGCGGGAATGATAAACATGACATTGCCGGAAAATAATTTCAAACCGCCCCACTGCCCGCTTCTCCTCCCATCGTGTTGAAATAATATTTCGCTATGGTAATATATGTAAGACGTAACGCGGGCTTTGTAAATTTTCACAATAGCGGGAGGGGAATTCTATGGGTAAAGTCCACAACCTTGACGATGAAACGGAATTTAGGGATATCGGCATAATCGATGCCAATGATGTGGAAACCATTTTCAAGCATTACTCTTCGCCTCTCACCACAAACGGCAAAACGCTCATAGAGGAGGCGATAAGGGGCAAGATAAACCCCGCGCTACTGGTGGCGATTATCCAGAAAGAGTGCAGTTATGGAGTGAAGGCAAATAATAAGAGCCTGGATGAGCGTAACATTGCCAATCCGTTTTCCATACACTTCAGGACAAAAGACCAGCTGGAGGAGGGAGAACAGCCGAAGGATATGTTGCGCCCGTCGAAAGGCGTACTGCCGACTTTTCGCCAATCGGCCAGCGCGGCGGTAAATACTCTCGACCACTGGAAGAGCAAGGGAAATGGGGCATTGCCATTTTCTGCCGTCGCCGCCTATTACAGCGAGAAGCCCGACATATGGAAAAAAGATGTAATGCAGTACTACCTGCATATACTTTTCCTGCTTAAGAAAAAGTAGCCGCCGCTAGCGCGCCGGTGTTCCGCCGCCAACCCCTTTGGCGGGGTGTGACCGGCGGATATCCCCCTATCGCTTGCGCTAAGAGAGTTTTGCGGCCCGCTCGTGCGCGATGGCGGCGGAAGGTGACCCCGGATATTTCTCCGCGAATTTGTTATATTCCTTTAGCGCGATTTCCTTTTTGCCATCCAGTTCGTGCGTGCGGGCCGCCATGAAATCCATCTCCTCCGAAAAGGGGGAATCCTTGCCGAATTTTTCAAGCGTTGCTATGGCATCCGCGTATTTGCCCTGTTCCTGGTATGTGCGGGCAAGGCCAAGCGCGGCCATCTGCGTTGCAAGCCCGCCACCGCTGTTAGCCACGGCAGAGTAAAATCTTGCCGCATCGTCTAGGCTTTTCTTCTTGTACAGGATGTTGGCGGCATAAAGCTGGGCTATCCTTCCGGAGGGTGTGCCGGAATATTTTTCCGAGTAAGATTTTAGCGACCCAACCAGCGTGTCCGGCGTAGCGGCATTTTCCGCCCCCTGGCGCGGCAGGTCTTTCAGGATTTCAAAAAGCTCGCGATGTGCGCTCAGTTCCATCTGCTGGCGGTAGTAGATGAAGCCGAAGGCCAGGGCCACCGCGACGGCAAGCCCAAGGGCCGGTAACAGCAACTGGTCCTTTTTTTCCTGCGTCCAAAAATAAACACGCGTCCAAAACCCAAGAAACTCGTCCGGTCCCTTGATATCCAGTTTTTTCGTTATCCTTTTATAATGCGCCACTACATGCCTCCACCAGTTTTTGCGAATTGGCCAAAATCTCCTGCGCCTGCACGAAGGAAAGTCCGGCCGCCATGATTATCTTTATCGCCCGCTCGCGATCCACCAGGTCGTGCGGCGAGTGCGAATCGGTGTTGAACACCATCTTCGCCCCCGCCTCCAACGCGGTACGCGCCACATGCCCGTTCGAGTAGCTATGCCCGCCACGCGCCGTTATCTCCAAAAAAACTCCCGCTTTTGCCGCGTGGGCCGCTGTCTCCGGCGTTATCATCCCCGGATGCGCCAGTATGTTCACGCCTGCGTCTATCGCCGCGTCGTTGGTACCCCTTTCCACAGGCTCCACAATCGTTTCGCCATGCGCCACCACTATTTTCACGCCGGACTTGCGGGCGCGTTTCACCACATCCGCTATCTCGGCGGGGGTCACATGCGTTATCTCCACACCGGGCAGTACCTTCACCTTGTGCTGGTCCTCCGAACAAAACCTCACTATGGATCCCGCCACATGCTCCACGTTCGATTGGTCTACATGGTCGGTAATAGCGATGTAGCGGCATCCGACAACTTCCGCCCTGCGGGCAAGCTCAGCCGGGATAAGCTCCCCATCGCTGAAAACTGTGTGCATGTGCAGGTCTATCATGGGCAATAGAGTACGTTAATTGTGCTTAAGAAGTCCAGCGTGGGCATGCTAAAATCGGCGAGGAAAAAATTTGGGACACCTAAAAGGGGGTTACTCTTAGGTGCCCGTTCAACGTAGGATAAAAGTGGGGTAAAAAGACTCTACCTATGTCTCCATAGGTATGTCTTGGGAGGCTAAGCAATCCTTGCAGTTGTGGTCTATATCGCGTCCACACATCAGGCACGAGTGTGATCCGCGGTAATACCTTAGGTGTCCGCCGCAATGTTGGCAAGCCCTAACCGCAGTTCTCTTCTGAATCTTTTCCTTAAGCTCAAGTTCAAACATTACTTTCATAATTTTAACTCCTTGTCACTGTTAGGAAGCAAGGCGTGTGCCAAACCAGATATGTTTTTATATTATATTGATTCTATTGGCATTGCATCTGTAGAGTTGGGTGTTGTAATAATCTAAGACGGGGAAAACAGGCAAAAACTTCCTTAAATTTTGGCGGTAACGGCAGAAATGTCGTCAAATTTTGTTGGTGAGTGCCATAGCCACCGGTGTCCCTTTTAAGTATTAAACCTCGATTCCGAAGTTGATTGGTTTTTAAAAAAACGGCCAAAATAACACCTTTAGATTCAATGCAATATCGCACCTACTTCCAACTTCTCCGAAGTTGAAAATGGTGCTGAAGGCATTCATCGAAAGCCTCTTATTTTTAAGGGCTTTTTGGTTTTGGCATTGCTCAACTTCGGAATCGAGGATAAATATGCCTGATTTGGATATTTTCAAAAGAATAATTTGGTACAGGGCTGATATCAAAATTAATTTCCTCCCCTTGAAAGGGGAGGCGCAGGTGGGGTTGAGGAACCTCCCCTTCATCCCCTCCTTGCGAAGGAGGGGAAAGTAATTTTAACTTCGGAATCGAGGTTAAAACGGGCTAAAACCTTATCGCATCGAATGTGGTCTCGGTGTCCCTATCCCATCCATCCCATAAAAAATCGTTCTCTTTGCCATCGGCTATCAGGCGCAGGGCGTAACGGACCTGCTCCTCGTAGAATTCGCAAAACGCCCCGGTCTTATCCATGCCACCGTTCATCTCGTGCGCCTCGGCGGGACATGGAGAGCCGCAAAACGGGCGGATGGCGCAACTGCGGCATGGTTCGAAATCTTCCGCGTTGCGCTCCGTAACCATCTTGAACGGCTCGCTTGTCAGGATATCCCCTATTTCCCCTTTGAAAAGGTTTCCCCCGTTGAATTTCGGCAGGCCTATAAATTCGCTACACGGAAACAGGTCGCCGTTTGGGGCCAACGCAAAGAAACCACGCCCGCCGCCGCATGGGGAGATGTCGCACAGAAGCCTCCGTGCCGTGGGAGCCAGTATGCTGATAAGGATATTCGCAAAGTTTACGACAACCAGCTTGCGCCCGGTTTTTTTGTAAAGCTCGTGCGTGCGTTCCAAGGCCGCGATGAAATGCCCGGCTACCGTCAAATCATCCGGCTTCAGCGCCCTGGAGCCGGGCAACGTGCAACGCAACATGTTCAGCATGCACGACGATACTTCGCGCTCATGGAGAAAATCCACCATCTGGCTGAGGTGCTCCATATTTTCCGTAGTGACGGTGGAGATGACGTTAAACCCCGAGTATCCCCGCAACTTATCTATGGCCTCGTTTACCTTGTCGAAAATTCCCCTGCCTGCCCAATCCGCCCTTGTCTTATCCGCAATCTCCGGCGTATGCCCATCCAGCGACAGGCCGATGCTTACATCCATCCTCTTGAGGAATTCGATATCCGCATCGTCCAGCAATGTGGCGTTTGTTTGCACTCCAAAGCGGAAATCTTCCCTGTACTTCCCTATCCCCTTGAACATCGCGTCCCGCACAAGCATCACTTCGGCGCCGTGGAATATAACCTGCGGCAACCGCCCTTCCGGGACAACGGTCTTGAAATAACTTTTCAGTTTTTCCAACGCGCTGAAAAGTTCCTCTTCCGTCATATGCTTGCCGTTCTTGCGCATATCCGCCGGGATGTAGCAATAGGTGCAGTCCAGGTTGCACCGCTCGGTAGGGTTGAAATAAACGGCGGAAGGTTTCAGGCCGAACATAAGCATGTTCATTTCATCCGCGAACTGCGCCGCCTTTTCCCGGTAAGCCGAAATAAAGTTCCCGTCCGTGATGGTCTCGGCCATCCGGTCTTTTTTTACCAGCGACCAGAAAGCCGTTTTGGGGTCTACCAGCGCGATATACTCTTGGTGCCCTATATCAACAAACTGGAGGCCCTGCCCCGTGCCGCTATTTAAATAACGGCCCCCTGCGAGGGGGGCCGCCAACGCCTGGTTATTTTGCGCCGTCATTTTTCAGTTCTTGGCGCGGCTGGAATCGGCCTTCTTGTCCATCAGCACGTAATGGGACAAGCCTGTGCCGTCGGGGCTACAGCTTTTCCGGGATGCAATCACACTTTTTTTCTTCGTTTCTTTCGCTTTGTCCATAAAACCTCCTAAATAAAATAAAAAAAGGCCAAAAAAAAAGGGTTCCGGCAAGCTAACTAAAGCTCACCGGAACCCTTTTCCGTCAGATTCCATAACTCCGTCCAGGATTCAGCAGGTCTTCTGGCTCTCGGATCGTCCGCAGACTACTGTCTTCCCGCCAGGATAAATCCTGGCAGTGACCGGCCTAAGCCTTTCTAGCCTGCGTCCCCGATTACAGCGGTGGGTCCGCCACGGAATTACACCGTGTTCCGGGATGCTGAAATCCCATAAAGTCAGCGCCAGTATACAATCCAAATTTTCGATGTCAACAACAAATTGAGTATTGGGTAAGGACATTTGGAGAGCGCAAGACGAAAGGTTTTTTGAAAGCTCCGGCATAAACTCCGTAGCGTTGCGGTAAAAAACCTGCGCCATCTTAACAGCTATTTCTGCGTAGACATCCACAAGTAAGGAATAGACGACAAACCACAGAGGCGCGCAAAACACCGAGAAGGAGGCTTGGTAACGTAAGCAAAAAAGCGGACAGTCGAAGAGTGTCCCGTCTTTTTCACATCTCGCATCTTAAGAAGATGTGAGTGTAATCCTGGAAGAGAGATATGTTTCGGTAGCGGCCCCGTAGGGGCGGGTTTCAAACCCGCCCCTACAACAACATCGTTTGATAATACGATAACGCCATGCATTACCTAAAATGCGCAAAAACCCGGCACTATTATTTACGCAACTCTTAATAAGTAAGGTGTCCCCAGAATTTAGAAATGGTAGTAGCTTCTGGTTATGCAAAGGAGAAGTTATCAATCCAAAGTACGTTTGCTGATTGATCAAAATTAAATTTCACAACTACTTTTATTCCAGCGGCGACATTTCTGACAGTAACCTCCTTTGGAATTACTCTTGAATCATTGAATTCAGCTCTGCACTCAAAGCTTTCATCTTCACAGCGAAAATATCGGCCTGAGCCATCTATGCCAAAACGAATATGAGCATGTTTTGTGGTTTTGTCTTTCTCTTTGTGTTTGTCACCGAAAAATACATGAATATGTTCTTCGTTGGACTCATTCCGCTGCGCTTGTACCTTTAAATGCCCAAAATGCGTTGTCTCATTCTGCGCATTTAATTTGCGTTTCCCATCTGGAAGTTTAATTTCCGGCAATGAACGTTGGGTAATCGGTGTAACCCTGCCAGAACCATTCGTAATTACATCCCCCATTGATGGTGTTGCGGTTGGAATAGAGAATATTGCCTTAGCTCCGGCTTCCATTCCAACGCTGAGATGGACTTCTTCATTCAGGAGAACAGTTTCATTGCCATCAATAATCACGCTAGCGCCAGATACTTTCATCTCGCTGGGGGACATAGTGCCCCCCGTATTCTCAATTTCACATCGTAAAGGGATTTCCCCGCGCTTCAATTTCCTAATAAATTCATCGGAAAACATATTGAAAGTGTCCTAAACTTAGTTGAAATTAAGGTATTACCTCACCTGCTAGAATGTAGATACTAACCAAACATTAAAGCAAGGAGGTCGCATAAAGAGAATATCTGATGTAGGCAAGGGAAACAAGACGGGAATGGTAATGGCTGGTATTGAGGCCGCATTTGGCATGCATGGAGGGATGGAGAGCAGGGTTGCGATGATCCAGATGCTGATACCTTTCGCACTTAACGCCGTCAAGGAGGAGTTGCTTGGCGAGGTTGATTCCCTTGTCGGACAACGGTATTCGCGGGAGCAATCCGGCAT
>JAHFEI010000277.1 GCA_023248615.1 Nitrospinales bacterium
TATCCGGAGCGATGGGAACATCCTGTTCTATGAGCCGTACAAGCATGTCGGACAATTCGTCCTTCTTCGCGCCGGACACTATAACCGCCTCCCACGGCTGGCTGTTGCGGTACGATGGGGTGCGTTGTGCGGTTTTAATGATATCCAAAAGCATCTCTTTGGGAACCGGCTCCGGCCTGAATTTCCGTACGCTTTTCCTCGTCAAGATAGATTCTATGGCATCCACTCCCCCTCCTTTTTCAAACTGGCTGTCCCGCGCTTCCGGCCTTTTTTTTCGCGTTCCGCCTGCCATAGGCACAGCCGCAGTAATCCTGCCGCACGAACCCCAGGGTCCCGCTTATTTTGGCCGAGATATTAAACCCCTCTTTCTTCTTCCAGTCGGCCAGATGGAAAACTATCCCCTTTTCCGCAAAAGCCTCCTGCGCTTTTTGCCCCATGCTGTTTATCATGATGGCGCTTTTCAGGCGCGACAGGCTCAGCACGGTGCCGAACCGTTTTATGCCCATCTCCCCCGCCATCCGCGCCGTCTCCGAAAGCCGTTGCCCGATGCAGAACTCGCACCGCCTGCCGCGTTCCGGCTCGTCTTTCCACTGGCGGGTTTCCTCCAGCCATTCGCGAGGGCGATACTCCCCCTCCACCAGCAGTATATCCTCGATATCCGCCAGTTTTTTCGCCTCCCCCAGCCGCGCCCGGTATTCCCTTTCGGGGTGTATGTTCGGGTTGTAGAAATAAAGCGTAAGCTCGAAATCCGTTTTCAGCACATTGATGACGTGCGGCGAACAGGGGGCGCAACAGATATGGAGAAGCATCTTATTGTCGTTCACCGCTTGATTATAGATAAGAGGACGCTGAGGAGCAATGCCGGTCGGGCGGCCCCAATCTCCGGCTAAGGAAATGGTAAAAGCGGGAAATCCCACCAACCATCAATAGTGGCGTGGGTGTTGCTTTGCTAGCGTCGACATTCCTGTCGGCGCTTGCCGCCGCAGGCGGCAACCGTTGGCCGCTATGCGACCGAGCGCAAGCAGGAATGCTTACGCTACCGAACAGTTGAAATCCCTAGCCGGAGATTTGGGTCGGGCGGCTTCATGGTTTTGCGAGGGAGCGAGAAACCTGGCGATAGCGGAAGCAACTTGTTAAATGGTCGTTCACCATCCCCGCCGCCTGCATGTGCGCATATATCACAGTAGGGCCGACGAATTTGAACCCGCGCTTTTTCAGGTCTTTGCTCCATGCGTCCGATTCTGCAGTGGTGGCGGGAACCTGAAAAATGCTTTTCCATTTGTTTACGATAGGCCGGTTCCCCACAAAGCGCCAACAGTAGGCGGAGAAACTGCCGAACTCCTTTTGTACCTCTAAAAAGCGCTTGGCGTTATTCACCGCCGATTCGATTTTCAGCCTGTTCCGTATGATCTCCGGGTTCGCCATCAAACGCAGGATTTTCTTCGCGTCGTACTTTGCCACCTTGCGCGGGTCGAACCCCGCGAATGCTTTGCGGTAGCCTTCCCTCTTTTTCAGCACGGTCAGCCAACTTAGTCCCGCCTGCGCCGCCTCCAGCACCAAAAACTCAAAATGTTTCCGGTCGTCATGCGACGGTACACCCCATTCGGTATCGTGGTATTCGGCCATGAGCAGGTTATCGGCTGGCCATGGGCACCGCTTCTTTTTCATTGTTTACCTCCTTAAAAGGATTATTGTCCCGATCCGCCCATATGGCAATACCCGCCGATTCATTCCTGACAGCACGGTGTCAGGAGCCGTTTGGTACCGTGCTTACAAATGTGGATAAAGGCGGCGCGGAGGGCGTGTCGCATTTCGAGTTGATAAAACATTGGGAAAAATAAGGAGGAAGTATGGCGGCAAGAAGCAATAACGTGGTGGTATGGTTCGAAATTCCGGCGGACAACATGGAGCGGGTGGTTGCATTTTACGAAACGATTATGGATGTCCGCCTGAAACGGGAAGATATGGGCGGGGCGGAATTGGCGGTGTTTCCCCGGAGCGAGGAGTGCGCCGCGTCGGGCTGTGTCATGCGTGCCAAGCCGGGGCAGAAAAGAGGCCTTGGCACGATGATCTACCTGAATTGCGACGGCAAGCTTCAGTCCGCCGTGGGGCGGGTGGAAAAAGCAGGGGGCAAACTGCGCACCCCTGTAATACAATTGCCGAATAACATGGGGTCGTTCATCCACATTGAAGATACGGAGGGAAACCTTGTCGGACTTCATGCCATTGATTGAAACGGGGAGCGATGCGGCGGGCGGACAGGCTTTTTAAGACAATCCAGTTTTTGCGGCTGGGCCGGGTGCTTACCGCCCGGCACCTTGCCGCGAAGCTGGAGGTTTCGGAGCGCACGGTGTACCGCGACGTGCGCGACCTTGTACTTTCCGGCGTCCCCATCGAGGGCGAGGCGGGGGTGGGCTACACGCTCCGTGGCGGGTACGACCTGCCGCCGCTAATGTTCAGCGAGGCTGAGATGGAAGCCCTTGTCATCGGCGCTCGTATGGTGGGCGCGTGGGGCGGTAAAGGGCACGGTACCGCCGCCGAAATGGCCTTGGCGAAAATAGAAACGGCGCTTCCGGCGTACCTGCGGAAAAAAATTTACGAGACCATGGTCTTTTCGCCTTCGTTCCACATTACCACGCAGATGAAGGAAAGGCTGGATACCGTCTATCAGGCGGTTTTGCGTAAAACGCGGCTGGCGATACGGTATGTGAAGGAAAATAGCATCCAATCGCGGCGCACCGTGCGTCCGCTGGGGCTTTTTTTCTGGGGGAAAGTATGGACGCTTGCCGCCTGGTGTGAATTGCGGAAGGATTTTCGAACCTTCCGCATAGATCGCATCGCGAAGATCACGCCACGCGGCGGGTTTAAGGACGAGCAGGGAAAGACGCTTGAGGAGTACCTGAAAAACGCTTGCGAAGCTTGAGATTACACAGGCCGAGTGCCAATGTCAGGCGGCTTTGGGTTCGGGCGGCGGGAGAAGGCGCTTTTGTTCATCCTGTTTTGTTACGTCGTTTTTATCCTGCGCCTTTTTAAGTTCGTCCATAAAGGCGCCTAGGTTGTCGTTGATAAGTTTCGATGCGTTGGGGACTATCCCCTGCACAAGGCTGGCGTACGCCTCGTCGAATTTTTGGGTCACTTCGTTGTACAGCTTGCTGAAGTCTATCCCGCTACCTTTTCCCGGCCCATTCGGTGCGCCCGCCTGCGACGTCCCGTCCGCACCTTGCAGGAGTCCTGTAGCAGGGCCTGCGCCTACTGGCAACGCGGCCTGCGCGGGGGAAGCGGACATCTTGTCTATCTCGCCTTTCACCATATGGATGAAATCGGTGACGGAGTTTT
>JAHFEI010000035.1:0-1782 GCA_023248615.1 Nitrospinales bacterium
AAAAGCGGAAGCGCCGAAGGGCGTGGCGAAAGACGCCGTCAAAAAGGCGGAGGCTCCAAAGGCCGAGGCAAAGGTTGCTCCCGCAAAAGCGGAAGCGCCAAAGGGCGCGGCGAAAGACGCTAAAAAGGCGGAGGCTCCAAAGGCCGAGACAAAGGTTGCTCCCGCAAAAGCGGAAGCGCCGAAGGGCGTAGCGAAAGATGCGGAAGGAAGCTTTGCATTGCAGCTTGGCGTGTTTGCGATAGAAGACAATGCCAAGCTACTTATCGCAAAGCTGGAAAAGATCGGCCTTAAACCGGAACGGGGCAAAATGGATATTCGGGCAAAAGGCACCGTTATTTACGCCGGTAAATACAAGTACCGGGAGCTTGCGGAAAAAGATTCCCAAAAGCTTGTAGCGGATGGTTATGGGGCAAAAGTTGTCCTGCGCAACCCGGGCGAATACTCAATAGAAGTGGCCCGCGTCGGCTCCGACAGGAAGAAGGCGGATGTAGAAATCAAAAAACTTGAGGACAAGGGGTACAAGGTGCATGTGGACTTCTCCGCAGAGAGGGTACCGGCCACAGTAGTGAAGCTCACCAACATTCCCAGCCGCGCCAAGCTGGAAGAGATAACGGAAAAGCTGAAGCAGGAGCGCCTGGATTTCATCGTGGTGAAACGCTAAAGGGGCGCTACAAAGACTCTCAATAGCCGTCATTCCGGGCGCCCGCGAAGAATCTCTTTTAGTAGCTTGGGGATATTCTTCACGGAGTTTACACTGGGCGGACCAAACGTGTTTAGAGTGACGGTCTTCAAGGGTTTTTCAACACACGCCTAAACAGGGCCGGAAAAATACCGTATTAATCTACCGGCGAATTTGTTATAGGATACGCTGATGAAAACTAAAGAAATCCTCAGTCTCTATGGAAAGTATGTGGCGTCGAATTACGGCAGGTATCCGCTGGCGCTGGTGCATGGAACCGGCTCCACCGTTACGGACTCCGATGGGAAAAAATACCTGGACCTTGTTGCCGGTATAGCGGTGAACGCCGTGGGGCATTCGCCCAAAGCGGTTGTAAGCGCGCTGGAACAGGCGGCGAGGCTTATGCACACTTCAAACCTTTTCTACACCATCCCGCAGGGGGTGCTGGCAAAAGCACTGGTTAAACTTTCCTTCCCGTCGAAAGCGCTGTTTGTGAACTCCGGCGCGGAGGCTGTGGAATCCGCCATCAAGCTGGCTAGAAAATACCAGTACGACAAAAAAAACGGGCGTTACGAAATAATCGCGATGGACGGCTCATTCCACGGCAGGACCTACGGCGCGCTTTCCTGCACCGGGCAGAAAAAATACCACAAAGGTTTCGAGCCGCTGTTGCCCGGAATAGTGCATGTGCCGTTTGCCAATATGTCCGCGCTGAAAAAAGCTATCGGCAAAAAGACGGGAGCCATCATCATAGAGCCAGTGCAGGGTGAGAGCGGAATCCATCCTGCGCCGACATCGTACCTGAAGCAACTGCGCAAGCTGTGCGACGCGAATGGCATACTGCTTATATTCGACGAAGTGCAATGCGGAATGGGCAGGACGGGCAAATGGTTTGGCTTCCAGCGCTCCGGCGTAGTGCCGGACATAATGACGCTCGCCAAGGGCCTTGGTGGCGGGTTTCCCATAGGCGCAATGTTGGCGAAACCGCACGTTATGGATTCGTTCGGCCCCGGCACCCACGCATCCACATTCGGCGGCAACCCGCTTGCCTGTTCGGCGGCGCTGGCTGTCATCCAGTCGATGCGGGAAGACAAGCTCCTGCA
>JAHFEI010000035.1:1792-12171 GCA_023248615.1 Nitrospinales bacterium
CCGTGGGGGCGTATGCCAAAAAAGAACTGGAAACACTTAAATCGCAAATCAAGGCGATAAAAGATATCCGCGTGGCGGGCCTTATGGTCGGCATAGAGTTGGACAGGCCGGGCGCGGAGATAGTGGCGGCCTGCCGCGCCAGGGGGCTTATCATCAATTGCACAAACGATACTGTGCTACGTTTTGTGCCCGCGCTGAACATCAAAAAAAGCGAAATGAAAAAAGGAATCGGCATCCTGAGGAAAGTGTTATGCGAAAAAATTTCCTGAAACTTTCCGACCACACGCCGAAGGCGGTGTTGCAACTGGTGGAGGAGACCCTGCGCCTAAAGGGCGTAGGCAGGGGCGAAAAACCGCTGGCCGGAAAATCCATCGGCCTCATCTTCGCCAAAAGCTCCACACGCACGCGGACAGCTTTTGAAGTGGGGATGTTCCAGATGGGCGGCTACGCAATACTGTTGCGCCCGGATGAGATACAGCTTACACGCGGCGAATCGTTGCACGATACGGCGAAGGTGATGTCGCGCTACCTCGATGGGCTGGTGGTGCGCACATACAGCCATGAGGAACTGGAAGAACTGGCGCTACACTCGTCCATACCTGTCATCAACGCGCTTACCGACAAGTACCACCCATGCCAGGCGATAGCGGACTACGCAACACTGCTGGAGGTGAAAGGAAAGCTGAAAGGGCTGAAGCTGGCCTACATCGGCGACGGCAATAACGTCGCCAACTCGCTTTTCATAGGCGGGGCGATGCTCGGCGTGGACGTTACGCTTGCCACGCCGAAAAATTACATGCCGCCGCAGGATGTAATAGATACCGCCATAGCGATAGCCAACGAAACCGGTGCGCGGCTGAACATCACCGAAAATCCGCAAAACGCCGCCAAGGGCGCAGACGCGCTTTACACCGACGTGTGGGTGAGCATGGGGCAGGAAGCGGAAGCGAAGCTCCGGCAGGAAGAGTTTAAGGGATTCATAATAGACGACAGGTTGTTAGGCTTGGCAAAGCCGGATTGCAAGGTGCTCCATTGCCTTCCCGCGCATCGCGGCGAGGAGATAAGCGCCTCCGTAATAGACGGCCCCGCATCCGTGGTGTTCGACCAGGCGGAGAACAAGTTGCACGCGCAAAAAGCTATATTAAAAATGTGCTTGGGAGACTAAAAAAATCATGGGTCAGAAAATTGTTTTGGCATACTCCGGCGGGCTGGACACCTCCGTAATACTGAAATGGCTCCAAACGGAGCGCGGATACGACGTGATAGCATACGCCGCCGACATAGGCCAGAAAGAGGAGTTGGGCGGGCTGGATGCGAAGGCCAAGGCCACAGGCGCGATAAAATGTATCGTCAGCGACCTGCGCGAAGAGTTCGCGCGCGATTTCATTTTCCCCATGCTACGCGCAGGGGCGATATACGAAGGGCGCTACCTGCTTGGCACATCCATCGCCAGGCCTCTCATCGCGAAAGAGCAGGTGCGTATCGCAATAAAGGAAAAGGCCGATGCGGTGTCGCACGGCGCAACCGGCAAAGGGAACGACCAAGTGCGCTTCGAGCTTACTTTCGCGGCGCTGGCGCCGGAACTGAAAGTTGTGGCGCCTTGGCGCGAGTGGGATTTGGGGTCGCGCACGGAGTTGGTAGCCTTCGCAAAAAAACACCGCATCCCGGTTCCCGTGACGGCAAAAAAACCGTACTCCAGCGACCGCAACCTCTTCCACATCTCTTACGAAGGGGGCGTGCTGGAAGACCCGTGGAACAGCTACAAGGAAGATATGTTCCTGCTTACCGTATCGCCGGAAAAAGCGCCCAACAAGCCGACAACAATTGAAATCGGGTTCAAGGACGGCAACCCTGTCTCGATAGACGGCGTAAAATATTCGCCGTACAACATCATTGACCAGTTGAACACCATCGGCGGCAAAAACGGCGTTGGCCGCGCCGACGTGGTGGAAAATCGCGTAACAGGGATGAAATCGCGCGGTGTGTACGAAACGCCGGGCGGCACGATATTGCACGAAGCGCGAATGGCGCTGGAATCCATCACGCAAGACGCGGAGGTGGCAAACCTCACGCGGGAGCTTATGCCGCGATACTCGCGCATGGTTTATACCGGCTACTGGTTCGCGCCGGAACGCCAGCTTTTGCAATCACTGTTCGACGAGGCGGCAAAAACGGTGAACGGCGTGGTGCGGATTAAGCTCTACAAGGGAAACGTGGCGGTGCTGGGCCGCAAGTCCAAGAACTCGCTCTACGCGGAAGCGGTATCCACCTTCGAGCGTGGCTCCATGTACGACCATGCGGACGCAACAGGGTTTATACGCCTGAACGCCCTGCGGCTAAAAATTCGCCGCCTGATAGGTAAGTAGCCCGGCTCTCCTACAGGAGTGCCTGTACCTACCAATGCAGGTTGTTCACGCTACCAAGCTCCCTGTGTCTTTTGTGTCTCTCGTGGTTTGCCCAAACCCCTCCTGCGCCTCCCCTTGAAAGGGGAGGAAAGTCTTTGGCTTGACGATTTTTACCGCTTCGCATAGCATGTGCCTTATGAAACGCCATAAAAGTTTTACCCCGCGAAGGAGGGAACGATGCCCGATGAAAATAACCATCCCGACTGATTGGTCGCCGCAGGAACGGTGGGTATGGAAAAAGCTTGTTAAGGGCGAAGAGGCGGATTTTAACGTCGAGCCAGAATGGGGAGGATTGCTATTTGCCCGACATGACGAGGGGTGGAGCGATAAAAGAACCATAACTCCCAAATTTCTTGAAACCATCCTCTTAACCTCACCCTATAAGGAAGCTATCCACAGAAATGGTGTTCGGATAGTCGGCGCATGGTTTAAGGGTGGGATTAACCTTTCCAATTCCAAAATCGAACATTTGCTGTACCTCGACAAATGTCGCTTCGATAAAAATGTTTCATTTTGGGATATCAAAAGCGCCAGCCTGATAAGTTTTAGTGGGTCCCGGTTTAAAGGGGAGCTAGACCTTCATCGTGCCGATATCGCCAGTAGCCTTTTTTTACGGGACAACGCACTTTTTGATGGTGAAGTAAATCTGGCAAGCGCAAGCATTGGCGGCATATTGACGATGAAAGGTTCCACGTTCACGGATAAGGTGGATATGAATATGTTAAAAGTCACCAGTAACCTGTTCATGGGGGGCAAAGCGCAATTTGAGGGTGAAGTAAATCTACTAGGCGCAAGCATTGGCGGCCAGCTGGCTATGGTTGGTTCCACGTTCACGGGTGAGGTGGTAATGAATATGTTAAAAGTCACCAGTAGCCTTTTTATGAGCGATAAGGCGCAATTTGAGGGTGAAGTAAATCTGGTAAGCGCAAGCATTGGCGGCGCACTGACGATGGAAGGTTCCACGTTCAAGAGGAAGGTGGTAATGGAAAGGGTAACGGTTGGAGGGAATTGCATAATTAGTGGCGCTGAATTTACTGGGCTGGTAGACATGTCGTTTGCGAAAATCAAGAGTGGAGTGTTGAACCTTGCCGATGCTTCTTTCGCATCCCTAAATTTAACCGGGGCAAAGGTGGATGGTGTCGTGTGCCTAGGTTCCAAAACACAAGGGGCAACGAAGTGGAAAAAAGGGGCAACGCTGACTCTTCGCGGAGCGGAGTGTGGCTCATTGCAAGACCTTGAAAAATCCTGGCCCGACAAGTTGGATTTGGACGGATTTAAATACAACCGCCTTGATGGGTTTATGCCAAAAGATGATGATTTGTTCGCCAACCGTGGCGAAGAATGGATGAAGGACTGGCTGAATAAAAACGAAGGCAAAATATTTTATCCGCAACCGTACGAGCAGTTGGCAAAGGTGTTGCGGGAAACCGGGCAAAAGGATAAGGCGAACGAAATACTCCTTGCCGGGAAACAGGAGGAGCGGAAGAATATGAGGAAGTATTCATTGGCGTGGTTTAGCCTATTTTTGCAGGATGCCACTGTTGGTTATGGACTGCGGTTGCGTTACACGCTTGGCTGGGCGCTGGCTTTTACCTTTCTTGGGGTATTCGTCCTGTACGTGGCAGGCTATGTAGGTATGTTAGTAAAGGATACGTCGGCCAAGGGGACAATAGCCAGGGAGACGATAGTTAGGGTAAAGGCGGCCGAGAAGGTAGTTAAGGGGAAGGTAATTGGGGAGGCGGTGGTTAAGGAAACGGTAGTTAAGGAGACGCTAGTTAAGGAGAAGCCAATCGAGATTATAGACATTTTTATTTTCAGCGCCAGCAAGCTGTTGCCGATTTTGAGAATTGAGACTGTGGATATACCGCTGGATCCGTATTCCAAAGGGTACTTTTTAATCCATTCTATTTTGGGATATGTGCTTGCGGCGTTCCTTGCGTCGGGTCTTGCTGGCTTCATGAAAAAGCTGACCTAACCCTCTCCCCCGGTGGGTACAGGCTAAAAGCCTGTACCTACCAATGCAGGTTGTTTACGCTATCAAGCTCCCTGTGTCTTTTGTGTCTCTCGTGGTTTGCCCAAACCCCTCCTGCGCCTCCCCTTGAAAGGGGAGGAAAGTCTTTATAGTTGGTGGGATAGGCTTTTAGCCTGTCGTTCGTTGCGGCGCAACGAAGCGTTGCTCCTTTGTAGCAAACTACAGGCTGAAGCCTGTACCCACCAATGCAGGTTGTTTACGCTATCAAGCTCCCTGTGTCTTTTGTGTCTCTCGTGGTTTGCCCAAACCCCTCCTGCGCCTCCCCTTGAAAGGGGAGGAAAGTCTTTGGCTTGACGATTTTTACCGCAATTTGGGTGATATCCTTCACTTCGTCCTGGATGACGAAAGATGATAAGGACGGAATTGAAAAATCTCTATTCCTCCCAGGAATTTTTTGGGTGCGGGCTGTTTAATATGGTAAAATCCAGCCATATTGAACACGGAATTGTTTAAAGGGGTTCGCCGTTCAAGCTCTCGACTTGCCGGGGCGGTTTTGTGCCGATACGGCGCAAGATGCCCGTTTTCCACCCGCCTTCCTGCCGGGGCGGGCTTATAGTCACCGCTAGCGGACGTAGCACGCTGGAAATTCCGCACGTCCCGCATTTCCGGGAGCTATGCGGGATAAACGACGAGCAACTCCGGTTTATCGAAAAGATTTTCGATGTCGGCATAACGGCCCGCAACGATTCCATCCAGATAGCCGGTAGCGATGCGGACACCCGGCGGGTATCCCGGCTTTTGCAGGAGCTGGACGAGCTGTTGTCGCGTGGCGTAGCCGTATCGCCGGACGACACCAAGTTCATAACCCAATACTTCCACGAGAACCGGGGCGAGACTTCGGTGGCCAGCATTTTTTCCGACGATGTGCGGGTGCAGACGGCGCGCAAGATTGTCACCCCGCGTAGCATAGCGCAAAGGAGCTATGTACATTCGCTGGTGAACACCGATATCGTGATAGCCATCGGCCCCGCAGGCACGGGCAAAACGTACCTTGCGATGGCGGTGGCGGTATCCGACCTTTTGAAAAAGAAAATTGCCCGCATAGTGCTTACGCGCCCTGCGGTAGAGGCGGGGGAGAGCCTGGGCTTTTTGCCCGGCAACCTAGATGAAAAGATAACCCCATACTTGCGCCCGTTGTACGATGCGATTTACGACCTTTTGGGGCCGGACAAGCTACGCACCATGACGGAGCAGGGGCAGATAGAGGTTGCGCCGCTTGCCTACATGCGCGGGCGCACGCTCAACGATTCGTTCATCATCCTGGACGAGGCGCAAAACTGCACGTCGGAGCAGATGAAGATGTTCCTCACCCGGCTTGGCACAAATTCCAAGGCGGCCATCACCGGCGACGTTACGCAGATAGACCTGCCGCGCGGCAAGCCGTCCGGCCTGGTGGAAGCGCGCAATATCCTTACAGGCATAGAGGGGATAGACATAGTCTATTTTTCAAAGCGCGATGTGGTGCGCCACTCGCTGGTGGCGAAAATAATAAACGCCTACGAGATGTACGACGAATCGTTGGGTAAAGGGCAGTAGGGCATGCCGCACAGGACGCCGCCCGGGGATAAAAGCAAGAGCGCTTCGCAAAGGCTGAAGGACAGTTCCATGCAGTTGCGGGGCATCTATCTTGGGCGGAAGCGCACCATAGACAACCTGCGGGAGGGGTTGCGGGAATATTTCGCCAGCGATACCCGTTTTTACGCCGTGTTCGGCACAGCGGTGTTTGCTGTGGCGTTCGCGATTTTCGTGCCTGCCAGCAACCTTACTTCCGAGGTATTCCGGGAGGGGGAGGTCGTACACCGGAACATTTACGCCCCTGCCGACCTGACGGTGGAGGACCAGGCAAGCACCTATAAAAAGCGGATGCAGGTTTCCGAATCGGTGCGCGATATCTACAGCCTGGATACGTCGGTCTTGCGGTCTGCGGACGAGAAGTTGAAAAAAGCCATTGCCATAATGCAACAGGGGTATTCAAGGAACGAGCCTGCGGCGTACCGCTCTGTCATGCGGGGGCTGGAAGAGAGGGAGCTTATGGAACTTGGCCCGGCAGGCGCGGCTATGGCGGAGAGCCGCCTTGTTTCGCAAGAGGCCCTGCGCCGCTACGAATCCACCACGGGGTTCGCCAACCTTGAAAAACTTTTCCGCGATGAGCTTGGGATTCCGATGCCGAAGGAGGCCGTGGACGTATTGCGGGCGCACCACTACCGCCCGCACATAGGGGAGTGGTTGTCCGCCGTGCTTGCCGAGGCGATGGAAACCGGCGTGGCTACGGACAAGAAGGCCCTGCCGCCCACCAGCCACAAGGGCATCGCGCTTGTTAACGCGCAGTCCGGAGAAAATGCCGGTTCGCTGGATTACCAGGACATCATGGATGTGCAGGAAGCGCGGCTTTTTGTGCGGACGCGGCTGGGAGAACTGATGGCCTCGCAGCCGCTATCGTTGCAAAAGGTGGCGACGGCAATGGCGGAAAACCTGGTATCTCCGAACCTTTTTTATAACCGCGCCAAAACGGTGGAGCGGAGGAAATCTGTGCGCGATGCCGTTCCGGTCATTTCCTACCAGGTTAAAAAGGGCGAACTGATAGTGAGGGAAGGGGAGAGGATGACCCCGGAGCATCTGGCCAAGATAAAGATGGTAGGCTCCGGCCAGCGGTTCGGTGGGACGGCGCAGGCCGTCGTAGGTTCCATGGCGTTCATCCTGATGGTTATTTTGGGGTGCGGTTTTTATGTGCGGAGCCATATGCCGGAACTTGCCGCCACGCGCCCGAATGCGGCGCTAATCGGGATTATCCTGCTTGCGCAGGCGGCGTTGCTACGGATGTTCCAGGCGTGGGCGGAAGTGTTTGCCACGCACAACCCGGACGTTTCGCTTAGTGCGTACCTCTACGCCGCGCCGTTTGCCGTGGCTCCATTGCTTGCGGCCATTTTCTTCACGCGTGGGGCGGCTGTGCTGGCGGCTATTGTAACCGCGCTTTCCGCCGGGATGCTGTTCCAGCCCACCCACCACTACATCTTCATCGCCTTCGCCGGTGGCATCGTGGCCGTGTTTCATGTGGGGCGCATCATGCGCCGCTCCGAGGTCTGGCGTTTTGGCGTACGCCTTATGGGGGTAAACGTCGCAGTAACCGCCATGGTATGGATGATGGATGGGCAACTTTTCACGCGGGATTCGTTCAACAGCATGCTGTTTTGCATTGTGGGAAGCGTAATCACGGTAGCGCTGGCGCTTACGCTTTCCCCGCTTGTAGAATCGTATTTTCCGGTGGTCTCCGACATAAGGCTGTTGGAGCTTTTGGACCTTAACCACCCGTTGCTTGCCAAGATGGCGGTGGTGGCGCCAGGCACTTACCACCACAGCATAATAGTGGGGAACCTGGCGGAAGATGCCGCCGAGGCGATAGGCGCCAACCCGTTGCTGGCGCGTGTTGGCGCGTATTTCCACGACATAGGGAAAACGCACAAGCCGGAATATTTTATAGAGAACCAGCGCGACAACGTGAACAAGCACGATAACCTGAACCCTTCCATGAGCGCACTGATAATCACATCGCATGTAACGCGCGGGCTGGAGATGGCGCGGGAGCACAAGCTCATCCCGCAGATAAAAGACATGATAACGGAACACCACGGCACGCAACTGGTGGAGTACTTTTACCACCGCGCGAAAGAGGCGGAAAAAGACGGAGCGCCGGTGAGCGAGCAGAATTTCCGGTATCCGGGCCGGAAGCCGCACTCCAGGGAGTCGGCTATCGTGGCCCTGGCGGATGTCGTTGAGGCCGCCTCCCGCACGCTGAAAAGCCCCACGTCTTCGCGGTTGCGGCAACTTGTGTCGAAAACTATTAACGATAAATTTGTGAACGGCCAGTTGGACCAATCGCACCTTACCCTGCATGACCTCAACAAAATTGGGGATAGCTTTGTCCGCACCCTTCACGGTATATTCCACTACAGGGTGGAGTATCCGGGAGACAAGATTGAAGACGAAGATAATGCTAACCTCAAGGCCGCTGGCCAGAGGGCCGAATTCCAGCAGGATAAGGAAAAGGCTTCGCCCAATATTAAAAGAGTTGTGTGATCCGCAAGGGGAGCTGTCCATCCTCTTCACCGGCGATGCCGAGATGAAAACCCTGAACTGGCAGTACCGCAAAAAGAACAAGACGACCGATGTGCTTTCATTCCCATCCGGCGGCGGGCCGGGGCCGAAAACCATCGGCGATATCATCATCTCCGTGCCTGTTGCGCGAAAGCAGGCGGCAAAGGCCGGGTGGTCGTTTGAGAAGGAAATACTTTTTCTTCTCATCCACGGCATATTGCACCTTTTGGGCTACGACCATGAGCGCGGCCCGAAGGAGGCGCACGAAATGGCCGAACTGCAAAGCAGGCTCATCAAGGTAGGGTACGGGGCATGAAATTGCTTTGGGCGCCGTGGCGGCTGAAATACATACTTGGCGCCAAGGAGAAGGATTGCATCTTCTGCGAGAAGCCGAAGGCGGGCAACGACAGGGAGCACTTTATACTCCACCGCGGGAAGTCCAACTTCATCATCCTGAACCTGTACCCGTACAACAACGGGCATCTGATGGTGGTGCCTTACAAGCATGCCAGCGGCATCGGCGGCATAGGGCCGGAAGAGGCCGCCGAGATGATGGAACTGACGCAAAAAAGCGTAGGCGTACTCCAACGGAAATTTAACCCACAGGGATTCAATATCGGCATGAACCTGGGGTCTGCGGCAGGGGCGGGGATAGAGGAGCACCTGCACATGCATGTTGTGCCGCGCTGGAACGGCGATACCAATTTCATGCCGGTGTTGGGCGAAACCAAGGTGATGCCGCAACATATCGAATCGACCTACGATAACCTGATAGACGGCTTTTCCGGCCTGTAAGCGGCTCCTATGAGTTCACTCACCCCATTGATGCGCCAGTACCTGGCAATAAAACAAAACCACCCGGATTGCATACTCTTCTTCCGCATGGGGGATTTCTACGAGATGTTTTTCGAGGATGCCGTAACCGCATCGCGCACGCTCAATATCGCGCTTACATCGCGTGACAAGGGGGAAGACGGCAAGACCCCCATGTGCGGCGTGCCATACCATGCGCTGGAAACGTACCTGGCGCGGATGGTGAACGGCGGACATAAGGTCGCCATATGCGAGCAGATGGAAGACCCGAAAGAGGCCAAGGGGATAGTGAAGCGCGAAGTGGTGCGGATAGTCACCCCCGGCACACTCACAGAGGATTACCTGCTGGATGCAAAGTGCGCCAACCTTCTCGTGGCGGTAGCGTTTGCCGATGGCGTTGCCGGGCTTTCTGCCGCCGACCTTTCTACCGGCTCCTTTAACACGCGGGAATTTTCCGGGCCGAAGATGCGCGACCTGCTGGTGGATGAGCTGGCGCGGATGCAACCCAAAGAGGTGCTGGTTTCTTCCGGCCATGTCGGCGAGTTGCCGGAGGGGGTGGAAGATTTTAATTTGGAGAAAATAGATTTTCTCGCTTTCGACCCGGAAGAGGCGTACAAGCGGCTTTCCGAACAGCTTGGGGTAGCCACGCTGGATGGTTTCGGCCTTGTGGGGCGCGAGCTTGCGGTGAGCGCCGCCGGGGCGGTGCTTTGGTATGTTAAGAAAAACTCGCCCGACGCTTTGGTGTCCCTCGATTCCATCAGGTGGGTGCATGCCGGTGATGAGATGGAGCTGGACGCCCCAACGATGCGGAACCTGGAGATATTGCAAAACCTTTCCGATGGCGGGCCGGAAGGGACTTTGGCGGAGGTGCTGGACAAGACGCGCACGCCGATGGGGGCGCGGCTACTGCGCGAGAGGCTGGTGAAGCCGCTTAAAAACCCGTTGCCAATAATGGCGCGGCAGGCGCTGGTAACTTCCTTTTTCAACAAACCGGCCTCTTGCGGCAGGTTCCGCGATTTTCTGGGGGAAGTGGGTGA
>JAHFEI010000278.1 GCA_023248615.1 Nitrospinales bacterium
ATGTGGCGGATATAGACTTTGTAGGTTCTTTTTCCGCAACTTCGCGGGTGAAACCGGTGGCGATAACCGTAACATGAATTTCGTCCTTCAGCATCGGGTCTATAACGGCTCCGAATATCACCTGTGCATCCGTGTGCGCCCCTTTTTGTATTTCCAACGACGCGTCGTTTACATCGAACAACGTCAGGTTCTCGCCGCCCGTGATATTTATCAAAATCCCTCTGGCCCCTTCTATCGAGGTATCCTCCAGCAACGGCGAGGAGATGGCCTTTTGTGCCGCCTCGCGCGCCCTGTTTTCGCCTGTCCCTATACCGGTTCCCATCAACGCCTGGCCCATTTCGGACATGATGGTTCCCACATCCGCAAAGTCCACGTTCACCAGCCCTGGCACCGTAATTATGTTCGAGATGCCTTTTACCGCGTTGCACAGCACCATATCCGCCGTTTTAAAAGCGGCGGTAAGCGGGGTTTTCTTGTCCACCACGCCCAGAAGCCTTTGGTTCGGAATGGTTATGAGCGTATCCACCGATTTGCCCAGTTCCGAAAGGCCGGACTCCGCCTGCCGCGAGCGTCGCGCCCCTTCAAACATGAATGGCCGTGTGACCACGCCAACGGTAAGGATGTTCATGCTCTTTGCGAGCGCGGCGATTATCGGCGCGGCGCCAGTGCCGGTGCCGCCCCCCATGCCCGCAGTGATGAAAACCATGTCCGCGCCTTCCAGCATGGCCCGTACCGCCTCGGCATCCTCCATGGCGGCCTTGCGCCCTATTTCCGGGTTTGCCCCTGCTCCAAGCCCCCGGGTAAGCGCGGCGCCTATCTGCATCTTCACCGGCACCATAGACCTAGATAGCGCCTGCGCGTCGGTGTTGCACACGATAAACTCCACGCCACTGATGGCATACTCCATCATGGCGGCCACAGCATTGCATCCGCCTCCGCCCACGCCCACTACCTTTATCTTGGCGTTTGAATACTGGTCCTTCGAAAAATCGAAACCTGCCTGTATAGTATCGCCGAACCTTTCTTGATCAATCCCCATGACTTACACCCCTTTAAAAATTGTTACAATTTTTACCTACGTTGTCAGTTTTTCAGAAAAAGTCTTCCATCCATCCCTTCATCTTTTCAGTGATGGTGTTGAACATGTTGCGCCCCTTGATGGGCCGGGTTTTCCCGGTCTTGCGATGCTTGCTCCCAAACAGCAGTAGCCCGACCGCCGTTGCGTACTGTGGCGAGTTCACCACGTCCACAAGTCCGCCCACACCCGTCGGATTACCCCGCCGAACGGGAAGGCCGAACACGCGCTCCGCCACATCCACCATTCCCTCCAGCATCGAGGTGCCGCCGGTAATGACAAGGCCCGATGGGATAACGCCCAGATAGCCGCTACTCTCCAGGTCGTGATGGATCATCTGGAAAATTTCCTCCACCCGCGGCTCGATAATCTCGCACAGCACGTTCCTGCTGATTACGCGCGGCTCGCGACCACCCATGCTGGGAATTTCCACCTTCTCGTCCCGCTTTACCATAGTGCTGAGGGCGCATCCGTACTTGCACTTTATCTTCTCCGCCTCCGCCTGCGGCGTACGCAGGCCGATAGCCAGGTCGTTTGTTATATGGTTCCCACCGATGGCGATAACAGACGTGTAACGCACCGAATCCTCGGCGAAAAGCGCCAAATCCGCCGTGCCCCCACCGATATCCACCAGCGCCACTCCCAAGTCGCGCTCATCCGCATCCAGCACCGCCTCGGCGGATGCAAGCTGTTCCACGATAATATCGTCCACATCCAATCCTGCGCGGTTTACGGAGCGCACGATATTCTGCGCCGAGGTTACTGCGCCGGTAATGACGTGGATGCGTGCCTCCAGCCTCACGCCGGACATGCCGCGAGGCTCGCGGATGCCGCTTTGCCCGTCCAGTATGAACTGCTGGGGGATGACGTGTATGACTTCGCGATCCATGGGTATGGCGACGGCCTTTGCGGCCTCTATCACCCGCTCCTTGTCCATCTCGGTTACTTCCCTGTTTTTCACCGCGATGATTCCGTGGCTGTTGAAGCCCTTGATATGCCCGCCAGCTATGCCGACATAGGCCGATTCCACCTCAACGCCAGCCATCAACTCCGCTTCTTCGACGGCGGACTTGATGGATTCCACCGTGCTCTCGATATCCACCACAACACCCTTGTTCAATCCCTTTGAAGGGTGGGTGCCGATGCCTATGATATCAAGCCTGCCCCCTTCCCCTACCTCGGCAATGACGCAACATATCTTCGTCGTGCCGAGATCAAGGCCGGTTATTATCTCTTTTTCCTTCTTGGACATGCCTTCACCCCCTATTACTTTTACTGCCGCCGGACGGCTGGTTATTGTCCCTGATACCCACTATCTGACCCTTGAATGAAAGGTCGTACCCCAACATCCGTACGCCCATATCGCCCGATATGCCGCGTACGCTCAGATACTCAAAAAACTTTTCCCGCCAAACCTGCCGATCCGGCCCAAACCTCAGAAGAAGACCGCCAGACGTGCGCACGTCTACCCGCTCGGCATTACCCATGTCTATAAAAACCGGCGCATCGCGGTAAACTGTATCCAACGAAAAAAGCTCCGCTATGGAAAACGCATCCGCCAACCTGGGATCGCCCACCCTTTCGCCGGGTTTCTCGCTAGCTACAATCCCTTTTATCAGTAGGCCGGACGCCTGCCCATCGGCTTCCCCGATAAGATGGCGTTTGGCGTCTATCAAAAAAAGTTTGCCGTTAAGCGCTAAAGTGGCAACGGGCCTGCGCTCCACCACCGTCACCTCCGCGATATCCGGCAGTTTCAGCCGCACGGAAACAGAATCCACCTGCGGGAATTGCTCCAGCAACCGTGTGGCCCTGTCAATATCGCGGGTAAATATGTTGCCAGATAGAAGCGGCGTGACCATGCCCTGCACATGCCGTTTGTCCAGCCTGTCCAGCCCGGTTACGTTAATCGTCTTCACCGTGAAATACTCGGTGTGCGAGAGCGCCCGGTATAGCGCAACCATGCCGAAAGCAGAGGCGATAGCCAGCGCCAGCACCGCAACAACGCGCACCAAGCCCCTCAACCTTTGTTTTGTCCGCCCCTTTTCCCTCACCCGCCCGGTGGCAAAGCGGGAGCCGAGCGGCGACCTGCCAACCCCCCTGTCGACCTTTGTAAGTACCATCATGTTCGGAAACTCCCCAAAAGTCGTATCTCACGTTCAAGCTGGATGCCAGCCTTGTGTAAAACCGTTTGCTCCACCTTTTCCACCAGCGCAAGCACCTGCGTTGCAGTCGCCTTCCCGACATTCACTATA
>JAHFEI010000279.1 GCA_023248615.1 Nitrospinales bacterium
CCCGGCAATACTAATAGCGGATGAGCCAACCACCGCGCTTGACGTCACCATGCAGGCGCAAATACTGGAGCTGATGGAAAACCTGAAAAACAAGTTCGCCACATACATAATTCTCATCACGCACGATCTTGGGGTCGTAGCGCAACATGCGCAAAAGGTGGCGGTGATGTACGCAGGTAAAATCGTCGAGTCCTGTTCCGTTTCGCAGATATTCGCCAACCCGCTCCACCCCTACACCGTGGGACTGATGGAATCCATCCCGGCCATTACCGACGAAGAGGGAGACGACAGAAAAAGGCTGAGGGAAATCCCCGGCATAGTACCGCCGCTACATGCAATGCCACGCGGGTGCAGGTTCAACCCCCGTTGCGCCCACGTAATGGATATATGCAAAACCGTTGAGCCGCAACTGGTGGCGGTATCTCCGGGCCACCTGTGCGCCTGCCACCTGCACAGCGCCGAAGCACGGTAATTTGCCCTTCTAATCGGTATTTCAGGGGTTACAAGGTTCAGTAAACGCTGATTTCGTTTATCAATATGGCGTCCACCCGTCCGCTCTGTAACGAACGACCCATGTTGTACTGCATATTTTGAAGTATTTCTTTGCGTTTTCCCACATCCAGCAGGTCACGCTTGTCACGCGTTCCCATGTAGAACATCACGGAGTTGCGGATAAGCTCCAAATTTTCTTCCAACTCGGATACCACATCCTCGTTGCTCATCTGGAGCGCAAACACAACCCTGATGAAAGAATCGCCACCTCCCTCCCCCTTATATGGAAAAATGAAGGGCTGTAACACCACATTAGTAAGCTTGTTGTACTTCACAGGCGGCACCGGTGGTGGTGGAGGCGGCTTCACTTCCTTCGGCTTTTCCTTTTCTCCCGCCTTGCCGTGTTCCTCTTTACGTGCTTCCTTGTGCCCTTTCGTCATAGTTGCAACTACGACCACAGCTACAATAAGAACAGCGCCGATGGCTCCGGCAATTACCAGAGCCCGTTTGTTTATCGGTTTTCTCGGTTTTTTGGGAACCTCTGCCTCTTGTTGCGGAGTTGGCGCGGCCTGCGGTGCCGTTTCTTCCTGCTTTGCGGCCTCTGCGGAAACTGGAGCCGTAGACTCTATATCAAGTTCTGTTTTTCTTTTTTTCGCCATACGACAGGTTTATTTCAGATATGAGTCCCACTTGTGGTTATTCAAAAAAACAGGATGCTTTGGCGGTGGGAAATCAAAAATGCCAAGCATCACTGGCCGTAGTTTCCGTAGCCGCCTCCGCTGTCTCCGCCGCTTCCGTAGCCGCCATAACCGCCGCCGTCATCGCCGCCGCCGTAACCGCCGCCACCATAACCCCCACCATCATCACCGCCGGAGGGGACAACGCCATATGTGCCGCTCTCCACCTTTTTCAGCGCTTCCTTGCACTCTGCAAACTCAGGATCAAGTTTCAACGCCTTGCGAAACTCCGTTATGGCTGCGTCTATCTGCCCGGCATCCTGGAGGGCGCGGCCCATGTTGAAATGTAGCACCTCGTCGTTGGGGGCAAGCATGAGCGCCTTCTTGTATTCGGCAATCGCCTCCTTGAAACGCTTGTTGCGGCGTAGGGCAATGCCTAACCTGTTGTAGACGTTTGGATCTTCTTTTAACCCCAGTGCGCTACGGAACGAATCGGCGGCATGGTCGTCGTGCCCGGCAGAAAGGTACGCCTCTCCTATCTCCTTATGGAACTCCGGATTGCGCGGCGACTGGGCTATAGCGATGCTAAAAGCATGTTTGGCCTCTTCCATCTGGCCGGATTTCATGTAAAGCTTGCCAAGTGTAACCTGCCTTTCGGGGTTGTTCGGGCTTAGCGCGGCGGCATTCTTAAGGGCTTCCATCGCGGCTTGGTCGTTCCCCTGTTTCAGTTGCAAGCTTGCCATGCTCCGATGCGCCTTTATGTACCGCGGATTCAGGCTATCGCCTCTTGCAAGGCCGCCTCGGCACTTGCCATGTCACCCATCTTCTCGTACACACGCCCCATCGCCACCTGTATCCTGGAACTGCCGGGCAACAAGGCCTTGGCCTTATCCAGCTCCACCAATGCCTCGCTCAACATGCCGCTGTCCATGTACGCCGTGCCAAGCTTTATAAAAGCCTCCGCCTGCGACGGGTTTGCCTTCTTCTCCATGACGGCAATAATCTTCTTTTCCAGCGTGCTAACTACAAACGGCTTGATTATGTACCCGTCGACGTCTTCTTCCGCCGCGCGCGTTATCTGCGCATCGTCTATCTCGGCGGTTATCATTATGAACGGCAGGTCGCGCAACATGGAGTCATCGCGTATCTCGCTCAACAGCTCCACGCCTGGCATGCGGGGCATGTTCCAATCCGCAATCACCAGGTCAATCGGGCCGCCACGGAGCTTCGTAAGTGCGCTATCCCCGTCATCCGCTTCGGTTATCGTCTTGTAGCCGATCATGAAGAGCATGCTCCTGAGCGTCTTGCGCATGTTCGCCATGTCATCGACAACCAATATCTTAAGGTTCCGTTTTGGATCGTCGGTTTTACTCATTTTTTCGATACCGTAAAATAAAACTCACTCCCTTTTTCCACATCTACCAGCCCTATTGTACCACCGTGGGCTTCAACGGCCATCTTGCAAAACGCCAAGCCCAGCCCTGTGCCGCCCGGTTGCTTATGGGTACGCAAGTCCACCTGTGTGTACTTGTCAAATATGCTTTTCCGATACGCAGGCGGGATTCCGGGACCCTCGTCTTTTACAGTAACCTTTGCCATCTCTCCGTCTTCGGTAACAAACAGGCGAAGTTTCTTGCCGGGAGGCGAAAACTTGAGGCCGTTGGAAACCAAATTTGCTATCACACGCCGTATTATCTTGCCATCCGCGTTAGCCACTACCGCTCCGGTACCATCAAACTCGACTGACACCCTCCTGTCTTCGGCGGAAAGGCGCACTTTCTTTAATTCATCCAGCATTATCCGGGTCAGGTCGATGCTTTCTTTTTCAAGGCGCAACAGCCCCGATTCCAGCTTACCCATATTAAGGAGGTCATTAACCAAGTCCAAAAGCCCGGTGCAACCCTCCATCGCGGTGGCGGCAAATTCCTTCTCCATTTCGGGGGTCTCGGCGCTGTTGGCAATGAGGTCGAGGTTGGCCATCACTTCCATCAAAGGCCCCTTGAGGTCGTGTACTACCATGTTTATCAGGTCGGCCTGGCGCTCCAGCTTTTCCTGGGACGAGAGTTCCTTGGGGTTCTCCACCACTGCCGTCAGTTCCTATTCGGAAGACTTGGATGAGAATGATGCCGACAGGCGAGGGTAGACCGTACTT
>JAHFEI010000280.1 GCA_023248615.1 Nitrospinales bacterium
ATCCTTTACAGCCAGTTAAAGAGTTTCCCCATTTTTTGCTTTTCCACTTCTGAAAATGACCAAGAAAATGTTTTAAAAGGGGTTACGCGGTTTAAGAACAAAATTTCGGGGAAACTCCTGATTGTCCTTTTCGCGGGCATCGGCTACCATAAGCGGCTATGCTTAAGGTTGACCCGCGAAAAAACCCGCTCAGTTGCCGGTTCGTGAACATAGAGATGACCTACCCGCGCACACGCGGCGACACTGAGGCATTTCTTTGGTACCTGTACCACAAGAAGGCGCAGGTCTATATCAGCACAGAGGGCGAGTGGCACTTGCTTATGCCTTCGCGCTGTATTCAGTTAACGAAAGACAACCGGTGCAAAATTGCCAGCTGGCAGTTGCACAGGTGTTTCCAGCACACGCATCCAAACTCGGGGCGCATAGAGGATGTTGCGCGGTTCGTGTTCCGCACGGAGGAAGAGCTGTTGCTTTACCTGCGGGAACGGCGTCCGGCACTTTTCAAAAAACTGCCAGCGGCAACCCGCGCAGTTGTGGGAGGGCGCTGATGCCGAAGAAGGCAAAAAAGACGGCAATGGCGCAAGAGTGTTCTATTTGCGCCGCGCGGTGTTGCAAGTACCTGAACATCGTGGTGGAAAACCCCAGGACGCCAGAAGAGGTGGAATATCTCCTGTGGCATATCTTCCACGGCGCATCGGAGGTCTACCTAGATGAGGATGGCGACTGGAGCGTAGTTTTCCATAACGAGTGCTACCATCTTACGCAGGACAACAGGTGCATGATTTACGAACGCCGTCCCGCGATATGCCGCCAGTTCTCCAGCACAGGGTGCCACGGCGACGTCTTTGAGGAATCAATCAGGGAGCATTTTAAGACCGCCGCCGACCTTATCGGCTACATAAAGAAAAAACGTCCGGCGCTTTTTAAAAGGCTGAACTCGCATATACGCCGCATGGCTCCCGCAGTGCGCTGAACTGGCCTACGCTTATTCGCGCCGTGCTACGCTAGGCCCCATCTGGCGTGGAGGGAAGGTCTATTTCGAACAGCACCCCATCTTCCACGTTCTTCGCGGAGATTTCTCCCTTGTGCGACTTGATTATCCCGTGGGAGACGGAAAGCCCTAGTCCCGTTCCCTTGCCGACCTCCTTGGTGGTGAAGAATGGGTCGAATATTTTTCCAACAAGTGAGGGGTCTATTTTAGGGCCGTTATTTTTTATCGATACCCGGACTCCGGTATCGGTGTTACGGGTCGTTATGGTTATGTGGCGCGCACCCGGCTGGTCTTTCAGGTAGAAAAACGCGTTGTTTACAATATTCAGGAATACCTGCTGGAGTTGGTGGTTGTCTCCTATCACCAGTTTCAGGTTCGGGGCGTAGTCTTTTTTCAGGATTACGTTGTTCACCTTGAACTCGTAGTCCACTATATCCGTAGTCATCTCCAGCACGCTGTTGACCGACATCTCGTTTTTCTGTGGTTTGTGCCGCCGGGAGAAGGTCAGCAGGTTTTGGATTATCTTAGAGCATCGCACTGCTTCCCTGTGTATGCGTTCCGCATCTTTCTTCGATTCTTCCGGCATGGCCGGTTCTTCCATCAAAAACTCCGAATATCCTATAATGCCCGCCATCGGGTTGTTCAACTCGTGCGCGATGCCTGCCGCCAGTTCGCCGATTGCGGCCAGCTTTTCGCTTTGTAGCAACTGCGCCTCCAGGTTCTTGCTTTCTGTAATGTCTACCACCATCTCTATAACCTTTGAAACGTTGCCATCCGGTTCCAGCACCGGCGTGGTGGTAATCAGGTAATGGGTGGTCTCCCGTCCGGGCATGGGAAACGAGACCTCATTTTTTTGTACGATGCCGGTGAGCAGGCTTTTTCGCGCCACGCAGTTTTCCGCTCCCGCAAGGACACAGGCGAAGCATTGCTTTGAAAGCGCGATGCCAGCCATAGTCGCCAATTCCCGGTGCCTTTCGTTGCGCCATTCCAGCAAGAGGTTGCTGTCGTATATTGCCAGCCCCGCCCCCACGGAGCTCACAACCCTATCTAGGCTTTCCATATCCTGCCGTAGGCGGAATTCCATCTCAATCCGTTCCGTCACATTCCTTAGGTAGGTTTGGTAGTGCACCTTGTTGTCTTCTGCGGATTGCAGCATAGCCGTAGTATCTTCGAAGTGGAGTTTGTGTCCGTTGCTGTCGGCGATGGTGTGGTTCATTTTCACCCAGCTCCCCCCCTTGGCAAGGGAGCGGATATTTTCTGCAAACTGTTCCCCGCCGCCTATAAGGCTGGCAAAGGGTATGCCGACCAACTGCTCCCTGCTTCGTTTGAGGGTGGCAAGCGCTCCCGAGTTGATATCCTCTATGTTCAACCCGGCATCAAGCAAAAAGATAGGGTCTGGAGCCAGCTCGATAAGCAGGCGGAATTTTTTACCCTCCGCGCTTATCTGGTCCATGAGCTTGTTTTTTTCTTCAGCGGCCACCCTTCTGGCCACGTTGCGGTAGGTGACGAGGCCGCCCGACACCGCCAGTAGCATCAGGAGGAAAATAACGGCGCTACGGATATTCTGGAGTTTATGCACGATGCCCACCACCTCATCCAGCCCCGCTTCGGCCACTATCGTCCAGTGGTCTTCCCCCAAGTCCAGCGTAGACGTTGCAAGCAGGTCGCGGGATCCGTTTGCGTGCGACGTCAGTTCGTAAGAGCAGGCGGGCTGGCCGATAAGGGTTCGGATTTCCTTGTCGTGGTACTCCTGCGATGCTATCAGCGAGCAGTACACAAGTTTGCCGTCGCCATCAAAAATCCACCGGTGGTCTTTGCTTGTGGGGTTGCTGGTGTGGCCTGAAATGATTTCCTCGATGCTCGCCATGTCCAGCGACAGGAATATCCTGCCGACAACCTTGCCCTGATGGACGAGCGGCACCGACACATCCATCACCGTTGCCACTGCGTCTACCGTGCTACCGCTAAGCTTTATCTCATGCGGTTTTGAGATGGCGTATTCGTTGATGGCAAGTTTTGTCGGGCCGGGCCAGAAGCTTGTGGGTCCTTTTCCCGATGGCTCCCCGAAATAGGTCGCGCCTAGCCGCCCACCAGAGTTTTCCGCATACAATATCGGGCGCCCGACCGTGTCGGTAATGGCAAAACGCAGGTAAAACCGGTTTTTCGCCAGTAGCGGGGCAACTACTTTTGAGAGGTATGAATCGCCCCATTTCTGGAAGCCTTTCCAATCCCCGTTCGCCAGGCGCGCCGCCACACCCTCGGATTCGAGTATCTGTTTGCGTATTTCGAGCGAGCTTTCGGCATAGCGGAACCTGTCCTCAAGGTG
>JAHFEI010000281.1 GCA_023248615.1 Nitrospinales bacterium
GCATCGGCGGAGGAGTTATCTGCGGTATCCACCCAGCTTGCCAGCGGCTCTGAAGAGATGTCGGCCCAGGCCGGTGGCGTTGCCAGCGCAACGGAGCAGATGTCGTCCAACATCAACTCGATGGCGGCAGGCGTGGAGCAGGCCAGCGTGAACGCCAGCACGGTATCCAGCACTGCCGAGCAAATGTCCGCCAACATGCGGAGCATAGCCAGCTCGATAGAGGAGATGTCTATAACCATCGGCGAGGTGGCTAAGAACTCCGAGGATACCTCTAAGGTTGCGAACAGGGCGATGGGGATGTCCAAAACCGCCACGGAGACGATGAAGGCCCTTGGCAAAGCCGCTAACGAAATCGGCAAGGTAACGGAGATGATTAAACGGATAGCGGAGCAGACGAACCTTTTGGCGCTGAACGCGACCATAGAGGCGGCCTCTGCGGGCGACGCGGGTAAGGGCTTTGCGGTTGTGGCCAACGAGATAAAAGAGCTCGCCAACCAGAGCGCACGCGCGGCGGAAGACATCACGGCGAAAATAGAGGGCATTCAGGGAAGCACAGCAAACGCCGTGACTGTGATAACGGACATTTCCAACATAATCGACCAGATAAACAATTCTGTCGGAGTAATAACCCACTCGGTGGGCCAGCAGACTCAGGCGGCGAACGAGATATCGAAGAACGTGGTGGAGGTAACGGCCGGGGCGAACAACATAGCGTCTTCCATAGCGGAAGTGGCGAAGGGAGCCAGCGACATATCGCGCAACGCCGGTGAGGCCGCCAAGGGGGCCAACGAGGTATCCAACAACATCCAGGGAATAACTAGGGCTGTGGCGGACAACAACGCTGGCATCCAGCAAATAAACACATCGTCCGGCGAGCTTGCAAAGATCGCCGGGGAGTTGCAATCCATGGTGGGCAAGTTTAAGGTCGAATTGAACGGTAGTGGGCGCAAGGAAATAGTTTTACGCGACACTAGCAACGGTTAGCCGCCTTGGTATAATGGCCCGATGGCAGAAGGACTGAAAGTACTTGTCGTTGACGATTCGCTTATATTCCGCAAGGCAATAGAAGCGGCGCTGAAAGATGAAAAGGACGTAAGGGTCGTTGGCTCCGTCATGAACGGACTGAAGGCGCTGGATTTCATAAAGTCATCGCCTGTGGCGCCGGATATTGTGACGCTGGATGTGGAAATGCCGGGCATGAACGGACTGGAAACGTTGAAAGCCATCCAGGAAATAAACGAGTCGTGCGGCACCGATATAGGCGTCATCATGGTCAGCTCACACACGCACAATGGCGCAGAGGCTACTATCAAGGCGCTTGAGATAGGGGCGTTCGACTTTATCGCCAAGCCAAACGGTGACAATGCGGCGCAGAGCATGGAGATATTGCGCGGGAACCTGCTCATAAAGATGCGCCACTATGCGCTCCGCAGGAAAAAAACCGGCAGGAGTCCGGCGTCGGTGGCGGCTCCGGTCGCGCCGCCCGAACCGCGCCGCATACCGTTCCCGCCAGAAAGCTCTTGTTCCCTCGAAGCGGTGCGCTCGGTCATCATCGGCGTATCTACGGGGGGGCCAAAAGCGCTTACCGCCATGCTTCCGGCGCTTAGCGATGCAGTTGACCTGCCGATTTTTATCGTCCAGCACATGCCGCCGTTGTTTACCGCTACGTTGGCGGAGAGCCTGAACGTTAAATGCCGCCACGAGGTGCGGGAGGCCGTTGATGGCGGCGAAGTAAAAAACAACGGGATTTATATCGCGCCCGGCGGCAAGCATATGGTGGTGAGGAAAAAAGATGGCGGTGGCATCTGTACCGCTCTTAACGACCAGCCGCCAGAGAACGGATGTAGGCCCTCGGTGGACGTGCTATTCAGGTCGGCGGCGGCGGTATATGGCGGGCAGATGGTGGCGGTAATCCTTACCGGCATGGGAAGCGACGGGGCGAAGGCGGCGGCACCCCTGAAAAGGGCTGGCGCCCATCTTATAGTGCAGGATGAGGCAACAAGTGTGGTATGGGGGATGCCGGGTAGCGCAGTAGCAACAGGATATGTGGACGAAATATTGCCACTGGCGGGCATACCCGAAGCCGTCAAGAGAGAAGTCGGAAAGAGAGGGAGATAGCAATGGAACTGAGCATGCAGGAATTTCAGGAATTAAGCAAATTCATCTACAAGTTGTGTGGCCTGGATATTAAAGAGGAAAAACACTACCTGGTGAAGCAACGGCTTTCCCACCTGGCGCTTTCGTTTGGCTCCGGCTCTTTTCAGGGACTCATAGATAAAATAAGGACTGGTAGCGACACTAGGTTGCGCGACCAGATTATCGAGGCGATAACCACCAACGAAACGTTTTTCTTTAGGGACGTACATCCATTTGATACGTTCCGGGATCTCATCCTCCCGCGCTTGGGCGAGATTATACGCCAGCGGAAAGCATCACCGCACCAGCGGAAAGGCGCAAAAGTGAACATCTGGTCTGCGGCCTCCTCCACCGGGCAGGAGCCGTACACCCTGGCCATGCTGATACACGAATATGTAACGGCGAACGGCCATCGCGGCATCACGTTGCAGGATTTTGGGATACTTGCCACCGACATATCGACAGGCGTGCTGTCCAAAGCGATTGCCGGAAAATATACGGATATGGAAATCAGCAGGGGGTTATCGCCGGAGAGGCGGGACAGGCACTTCCGGAAAGATGGCAATATGTGGGCCGTTAGCGAGGCGCTGGAATCTATGGTGGATTTCCGGCGGGTAAACCTGACGGAGCCTTTCACCATGCTGGGCGGCTTCGACGTGATATTTTGCCGGAACATACTTATCTACTTTGATGATGATACGAAACGGAGAATATTCCTGCAGTTCCACCAGGCGCTTCCCGATACCGGGTACCTGATGCTGGGTGCGTGTGAAAACATGAATATGCTTTCCGATAAATTTGAATCATCCAGGCATAAGGATACGATTTTGTATCTGCCCAAGAAAACCCCGGTGGTCGCTTTCGCCCAGAAGTAGGAAACGGGAGCGCTAGCGCATTTTAACTCTTCATAGCTACGCAAAAATTGTCATTCCCGCCCCGTGTCCAGCACGGGGTAAACTCCAGCGGGAATCCAGAGAAGCAAGTGTTCGTACGCATGATAAATTAAAATGCTCTAGTGGTGGAGCCAATTGGGAGCAATGGATGCGCCACCCGGCTTGCTCCTGCTGGCGCCGGAGCGTAGCGGAGATGCCCCGAAGCAATTCCTTTTTTAGCATTAACTTAAAGTAAAACAATGAGCTGTGGTGGAGGCGAGGGGAGTCGAACCCCTGTCCGAAAAC
>JAHFEI010000282.1 GCA_023248615.1 Nitrospinales bacterium
TCCAATCTCCTGCCGACCTGACACGCCACGATACCATGCCCCGTGCCGCCTGTACAAAACCCGATAAAAAAATTTGAGAAGGCTCCTAGCACGGGGCGGAATTCTAACAGTTCGCGGGTTTCTAAACAAGCGTGGAATATTTTTTATTGGGGCAAAGCGGAAATCGCATCCATTCCCCGCGCAACTACGCCGGGAGGTTGAATCCCGGCGGGTGTCCCTAATTTTCTTTTACCAAATTCCCCCAGTCGGCGTTATACTCTGCACCTATGAAACTACCACTCGGCGAAATTGGATGATACGCTCCGCAAAAATTTCAGACGCGAAGGAAATCCTGCGCCTCGTAAGGTTCTGGGCTGACAAGTGGCGGCTTCTCCCGCGCTCCCTAAACGACATCTATGAAAGGATACGGGATTTTTTCATCGTGGAGCGGGAAGGCCGTATTATAGGCGCCGTATCGCTTGCCGTGGTGTGGGAAGATATCGCGGAAGTGCGCTCCCTGGTGGTGGAAGACGGGCATGAAGGCCAGGGCATTGGCAGGGAGCTGGTGGAGCACTGTGTTGAAACAGCAAGGGTACTGGGGGTTAAACAGCTTTTCGCCCTGACTTACGTGCCAAAGTTTTTTGTAAAGCTCGGCTTCAATGAGATAGACAAGCAAACGCTACCGCACAAAATATGGTCGGACTGCGTACGGTGCCACCGATTTCCGGATTGCGACGAATCCGCAGTATTGATACTACTGGAAGAAAAAAAGGGCTGATTACCGAAGCTTCATTCCCTCGCGGCAGAAACGCCGGGCACCAGTCCGCTCCCGGTACAAGTCAAACTGGTCAGGCTTCCGCTTTTTTACTGTAGATGGTGACGCAATTCCTGCCTGCCGTTTTGGATTCGTACAACGCATCATCGGCGCATTTGATCAGCTCCCTTGCCGTATCGCCATCATCCGGGTACTCGGATACGCCGATGCTGACTGTAACCCTGTAATCCCGCCCATCAAGTTGCAACGGCGTGTTGGCAAACGTCTCCCGCATGCGGGTCATAAGCTGTAGCGCCCTATCCCTGTTGGTATCCGGCAGGATAATGACAAACTCCTCTCCGCCGAAACGGGCGCTGAAATCGGACTCGCGCAAAGTTTGGCGCAAAAACTTGCCGAGGTGTATCAGCACCTGGTCGCCCACCAGATGCCCGTAACTATCGTTAAAATCCTTGAACAGGTCTATGTCCAGTATAGCTAGGCAAAAAACCTTCTTCAGGCGGTGGGACAGCGAGACCAGCTCTGCGAGCTTCTTGTCGAAATAGCGCCTGTTGCTCAGCCCGGTAAGAGAATCCGTGTACGCCTCCATGCGGTAGCGGGAAGTCCTTTTCAACATCGCAACAACGCGCATAACCAACTCGCTCGGGTCAAACGGCTTCGTTATGTAGTCGTCCGCTCCCCCCTCGAAGCCAGCCATCTTGTCCTGCATCCCCCCTTTGGCGGAAAGGAATATGAACGGAACCGTATCCCCCCTGGGCGTCATACGCACTTCGCGGCAAAACTCGAAACCGTCCATCTCCGGCATCATGATGTCGGAGATAATGAGATCGACGTCGTGGGAGCGGATCAATTCCAGCCCCTCATGCCCATTGGTCGCCGTAGTTACCTCAAATCCGGAACGCATCAATATGGTACGTATCAGGTTAAGCATCTGGGGTGAATCTTCCACCACCAAAATCTTCGAGTTACCGGTTGCAGGGCTCATGGGGAATTTTATATCATCCTCCGTCACCAAAAACCTAATTTTTATTTACTTTTCGCCTTTTTCCGTCTAGCCTTCGGAACAGGTATGTCAATAAACACGATTATAAGAAAAATGAGGCCCCTTATCTGCGAAGCGCTGAGAGAGGATTGCCCGCAAAAGGATATCACCTCTTCGGCATGTGTAAGCAAATCACAGTTCAACCACGCCATCGTAATCGCAAAGCAGGATATGATCCTTTCCGGAATCCCGGTTTTTTGCGCCGTCATGAAAGAAGTAGATAAATCCATCCGGATATCCCGACTCCGAAAAGACGGCGAGGCGGTTAAAAAAGGCACAGTGGCGCTGGAAATCTATGGAAAAAGCGTCGCCATCCTGCGCGCGGAGCGGGTAGCCCTCAACTACCTCCAGCGGATGTGCGGCATAGCAAGCATTACCGCACAGTTCGTAAAGCTGGTCGCCGGTACCAAAGCAAACATACTGGATACGCGTAAAACCACGCCAAATATGAGGCTACTGGAAAAATATGCCGTCACCTGCGGCGGCGGGCACAACCACCGGATGAGCCTGTCCGACATGCCACTGATAAAGGAAAACCACATCCGTGCCGCCGGGGGGATAGCGGAGGCGGTGCGCAGGACCAGAAAGGTGTGCAGAAAAACACTTATCCTTGAGGTAACCAGCCGACAGGAAGTTATGGAAGGTCTTGCGATAGGTGCCGACATACTTCTGCTTGATAACATGACCGCACGGCAGGTAAAGGAAATGGTAAAGCTTTGCGCCGGGAAAGCGCTGGTTGAAGTATCCGGCGGAGTGACCTTCAAAACCGTACGGAAATTCGCACTGGCGGGAGCCGACAGGATATCGGTGGGTGCGCTCACACACTCCGCACCGGCAGCGGATATTTCACTGCTCTTCGAGTAGCAGTTTCCGTATTTTCCCGGCCAGCCCCGTTTCTTCCACTTCCGGCGGCGCCACAATTTTGGGGAATCCCCGGTTCGCCGCGCCAAAAAGGCTTTCAAACTCGGGCAGGGAAAAAATATTGCGGCACCCGCGTATGGAAGCGCCCTCCGGATTGATATTGCAAAAAGTAATCTGCGGGTTTGCCTCAACAATCTGCTCGAAATTACGCAGGTAGCTAATAAGGTTGGCGTGGGTCACCCCATCCCTCCCGTCTGCTACCTTGATTTTCAGCCGCTCGAAAAGTAGCGGGAGAAATTCCCCGAAATTACCACCCAGCACATCGGCGAAATTGGAATCCGGGAAATAGTGTGAAAGTGTTGTCCGGTTGTAGGGTTGTCCCTTCGGGAAGGCAAAATCCTGCCCTATAAAACCTATAATGTTCGCGCCGGTTTTTACCAGTAAATCCAGCCCAATGCACGATACCGACCCACCGGCGGACGTGGCTCCCCTACCCTCCAACAAGTGCTGTGCCTTGCGAAAAATCGAATGCGAATCCTTCAACATTAAAAACCGCCTGCCAACCCCAGACTCCACAACCGAGGGGTGCGTAGACGGAAGGAATACCAATGGGGCTAAAAAATCGCGGGAACAAAAATGTGTGATTGAAAAC
>JAHFEI010000283.1 GCA_023248615.1 Nitrospinales bacterium
CGTGCCGCACATGCACAGCACGCCGGAAATTCGGGTAGATTGCCCGGACGACCTGAAATTCGGGATAGTGAAGGAACTCGTGGAATACTACAGGGGAAAGTACGAGGTCATAGACATCGATGGCGTACGCATAGATTTCGGCGGCGGATGGGGGCTGATACGGGCGTCGAACACAGGGCCGGTGCTGGTATTGCGCTTCGAGGCCAAATCGCTGGAAGACCTGGAGCGCTACCAAAGGGAAGTCCATGCAAAGCTTATCTCCTTCCCACCCCTTGCCTCGCTGAAGCCATTCTAGAGGAAAGCCTCTGGAGAATTAATGGCTGAATTCGCGTATGGGTCGGATGAAAAGTATTTCAAGGTCATCCGTCCGCGCGTCTTCATCCTTACCGGCATAATCCTTGCCGCCGCGTTGGCGCTACTCATCCGCCTCTGGTACCTTCAGGTCATACAGGTGGACAACCTCAAAGGGCTGGCCGAAAGCAACCGGCTACGGCAGATACCACTGTCTGACTATCGTGGCACCATATACGACCGCACCGGCATTGAGCTTGTAAGCTCCCGCGCATCATTCAACGTCGTTATAATGCGGGAAGACATGCCGGACTTCGACGAGGTGATGGACAAGCTGGCGCAGTTGCTACATTACAACAAGGAGGATGCGAAAAAGAAAATATTGGCCCTGCCCGCCTTCCAATCCTACCTTCTTGCCCGCGATGTAAACAGGGATGATGCGGCGCGTATAGAAGAACACAGGTACGAGCTTCCGGGGGTGACGCTGGATGTTATGCCGGTGCGCAACTACAAGTACGGCAAGCTTGCGTCTCACCTTATCGGATACCTTGGGGAAATTTCCAAAGACCAGGTGGGACACGGGTTCTACGAGGATTACCGCAAAGGGGATGTGCTGGGAAAGTACGGCATAGAAAAAAGTTTTGAGCCGATATTGAAAGGCACCAAAGGCATGAACATCATGGAAGTGGACGCCAGCGGGCGCGAATTACAGGTGATAGAACGTATCTCGCCCGGAGCGGGGACGGATATACACCTCTCCATAGATTTCAAAACGCAGTTGGCCGCCGAAAAGGCTCTGGAAGGCAAACAAGGAGCGGTGGTGGCGCTACGGCCAAAAACCGGGGAAATACTGGCAATGGTCAGCTCCCCAGGGTTCGACCCAAACCAGTTTGCCAGCGGCGTGGAATCGGATTACTGGAACAGCCTTACCACCGACTCGTACCATCCGCTGAACAACCGCGCCATACAGGGAGTCTATTCGCCCGGCTCCACCTTCAAGATAATCATGGCCGCCGCAGGCCTCAAGGAGGGTGTCATAGACGAGAACACCACCTTCACCTGCCCCGGCTACTACTCGCTGGGAAGGAAAGTGTACCACTGCTGGAAAGACAAGGGCCACGGCCCGATGAAACTGCTACACGCCCTGGAGCAGTCGTGCGACGTCTACTTCTATCACGTCGGGATGAAACTCGGAGTGGACAAAATTTACGAAATGTCGGAGCGGTTCGGCCTGAACCAAAAAACCGGCATCGGCCTGGAAAACGAGAAACGCGGGCTTATCCCGAATACCGCATGGAAAGTGAAATACCGCCACGAGCCGTGGATTGCCGGCGAAACGCTTTCTTCCGCCATCGGGCAAGGGTTCAACCTCGTTACGCCGCTACAAATGGCGCGGGTAATATCAGCCGTGGGCAACGGAGGGTGGCTTCCCACTGCGCGGCTTACCCGCCTGAAAGATGATGGGGCAAGCCCGGAATCCTTAGGATCGCATAACATCGGCATACCGGCAAAACATATGGAACTGATACGGCAGGGGCTTCTCCTCGTCGTCAACTCGCCGCAGGGTACCGCAGGCCGCGCAAGGATACCGGGAGTGGACGTGGCCGGTAAAACCGGAACCTCGCAAGTGGTAAAATTGCGCGAAGAAGACCATAGGAAGAACCTGGAATCGATTCCTGAAAAGTACAGGGACAACGCCTGGTTCGTGGCGTTCGCCCCGTTCGACGACCCGCAAATAGCGGTGGCAATAATGGTCGAGCACGGCGGACACGGCGGTACGGTAGGCGCACCGATTGCAAAGGAAGTAATCTCCGCCTATTTGGAAGAGATGGTGAAAGCGGCGGCAAAAAAACAAGACGAGCTGAAACAACAGCAACGCCTGCTTAAACAACAGCAACGGACGACTCCGCATGCGCCCGCAGACGGAAAGCCGCTGACATGATAAACGACCAGAAAGCATTCAGCGAAAGGTGGTTCGCCCTGTTCGACTGGCCGCTTTTCCTCCTCACCCTCTCCATCGCCCTTATGGGCGTACTCATTATCTATAGCGCCACCTTCTCCAGCGAAACGGACGCCTTCCGCCAGCTTTATATCAAACAACTGGAGTGGAACCTTTACGGGATTATCCTCATGATAATAGTGTCGATGGTGGATTACCGGCTGGTGGAGCGCCCTGCGTACCTGCTGTACGGCACCTTCATCATGTTGCTGGTGGGAGTGCTTGTCGCGGGAAAAGTCATCTCCGGCTCCAAGCGATGGCTGGTGCTGGGCGGGCTGAACTTCCAGCCGTCCGAAATGATGAAGCTGGTGCTTATAATCACGCTTACAAAGTACTTCGGCAATATGCGAGACCCAAACGAGCAAATGGGTTTTAAACAACTGCTGGTGCCAGCCATACTGGTGCTTATACCGGCCGTGCTTATCGCAAAACAGCCCGACTTGGGAACAGCCGTAGTTCTGGTTATGATTTTTTCCGTCATGGCATTCCTGAACGGCGTAAAGAAAAAAACGCTCCTGCTCATACTGTTAGGCGCACTAGTGCTTGCCCCGATGATGTGGAACCACATGAAGGACTACCAAAAAAACAGGATACTCGTGATGGTGAACCCATCCGCCGACAGGCTGGGTACCGGATACCACATGATACAGTCCAAGATAGCCATAGGGAGCGGCGGCTTTTTGGGCAAGGGCCTTTTGGAAGGTACACAGAGCAAACTGAACTTCCTGCCGGAAAAACACACGGACTTCATATTTGCCGTGTTCGCGGAGGAAGTCGGCTTTTTGGGCGTGTTCCTGCTCCTCATCCTTTACCTCTCGCTGGTGTTGCGCATGATGGACCTGGTGGTAAAGGCGAAGGACAAGGTAGGCTCGCTCATGGCCACAGGAGTTACCGCCATGTTCGGATTCCATTTCCTGTATAACATAAGCATGACCATCGGCATGACGCCGATTGTCGGCATTCCACTTCCGCTTTTTAGTTATGGAGGTTCTTCTTTGCTTACT
>JAHFEI010000405.1 GCA_023248615.1 Nitrospinales bacterium
AAGAGCGTTTGCCGAAGGGGGCATAATCGAGCAGCGTGCCGTCTCTCCCCGGGGCGAATTGGCCCCCGAAGAAAAGGAATCGATACGGGTTTTCCAGAACAGCTCTCCATCCGTGGTGTTCATAACCACCCAGGCCCTCGCCCAAAATATTTTTTCACGGAACGTCTTTGAAATTCCCAAGGGAACGGGATCGGGTTTTATTTGGGATACGGGCGGGCATATCGTCACCAATTATCACGTGGTGGAAAACGCCAACAAGATCGAAGTAACCCTTAACGGCTCGAAGTACAATGCGGAAATTGTGGGAGTGGCTCCCGATAAAGACCTTGCGGTATTAAAGATACCCGCGCCGCCAAAAACATTGAAACCGATCGATATCGGCGATTCAAGCGGCCTGCAGGTGGGTCAGAAGGTATACGCCATCGGCAATCCCTTCGGCCTCGATACCACGATGACATCCGGCATGGTGAGCGCGCTGGGCAGGGAAGTGATGTCGATGACGAACAAGCCGATACAAGGGGCGATCCAGACGGATGCCGCGATAAATCCGGGCAATTCGGGCGGCCCGCTTCTCGACAGCGCGGGGCGGCTGATCGGCATAAACACCGCCATCTACAGCCCCTCGGGCGCAAGCTCCGGCGTCGGTTTTGCCTTGCCGGTGGAGACGGTCAACCGCGTTGTTTCAGAACTTATCGCCACCGGACGGATTGTCCGCCCCGGCATCGGTGTTTCGATGGCCGCCGACGATATTAACGCGCGGGTGGGAGGAGTATTAATCGTGCGCGTGTTTCCCGGAACTCCCGCCCATGCGGCCAAGCTGCATGAAACCAAGCAAAGGGGAAATGAACTGGTTTTGGGAGACATCATAGTTTCCATTGACGAAAAAACCATCCGCAAAACCCACGACTTATATACTCATTTCGACAAATCCCGCGTGGGCGACACGGTTAAATTGGGCATCCTGCGTGGAAAGGAAACCATCACCGTGCCGCTTAAACTTGAGGACATTCACTGATTCCGTTAAACAGTCTGTACTTCTGTACTAAGGAAGCGGGAAGCAAAAACGCGATCCGGGAACGCGCTTCCCGGATCGCGCGAAGATCAGACGTAAACGTTTACGCCATTGTTGCCGGAAGTTCCCGCATTGCCGTTGTTGGTCTGGGCGCCGCCCGTTTGACTGTTGCCCAAGGCCGTTTCCAGAGTTTGCAAACCGGAAGCGATGGTGGATGACGCGGAAGCCGTGGAAGATGTGGAAGTCGCCGCGCCGGATGCATCGTCCGCGTCGCCATCGTTGCCGCGGTGGGCATGGCGTCCGCCCCGCGTCTTGGAAACCAAATCTTTCATTCCTTTGACGAAATCCTGTTTGGAAACAGTGCCGGTGCCGTTGGGATCCATCTTGGCGAACAGCGCGTCCGCCCCCATGGATTTGAGCGCCTGCGGCATTTTCATGCTTTGAAACGCGGATTCAAACTGCCCCTTCGAAATGGTTCCGGTATTGCCGGTATCGATGCTTTGAAATGCCTGGGTGAGCGCCTTGTCGAGCGATTTCCCCCTCCTCGCCCCGCTCGCGCCCGAAGCAACCTGTACGCCGCCGCTCAAACCAGCTATTGTTGAATCCATATCATTTTCCTTTCTAAAAAAATTTGCCCTGACCGGCTTCATGTTTGACCGGATTTATTTTCTATCTGTCTCCACATATCGGCGCGGCTTGCCATACAATCACCTTTCTTTACAATTCTTTGCATTGCGGTACGCCGCGTTTGAGAGTGATTATTTAGCAGGAAACGTGCCAGCACCGGAAGCTCCAAAATACAAGAAGCAGGTTATTGTTTAAACTGTCTGAAATCATGGCGATTGTTTATCCCAAGCGTATGTCCATTTCCCTGTTTTGGCGAATGGCTGGGCGATAGGTTTCCTGTCTTGCCGCCAAAAAAGCCATGTGACGTGAACTTTTTGCCGGTCATCGCCGTCAAATTACCCAAACGACAATGAGCAAACAATCCACGCCAGAGGGGGCGGTATATCCAATACGGTACGACATGGACAAAATTCTTTTTCTCTCGGATGACGCCCGGCTGTACGGCCAGGTGAAAGAATTTCTCGACCCGGCGCAATATCAAATCAGCAAAGCGCCACCCGGCGCAAACGCAAGCGGCGTGGCGGCGCACAGCATTCATTCACTCCTCATTTTTGATATTGCGTCTCCCGCCGCAAGCGGTTTTACCCAGATAGCCGCGTTGCGCAAGGCGACCTCAAAGCCGATAATCGCCTGTTCCCCGCGCAACGACCCCGCATCATTCGTTGTCGCGCTGGAAATGGGCGCGGACGACTACCTTGCAAAACCGGTTAACCCGCGCGAGTTGGCCGCGCGCATCCGCTCGCTGCTGCGCCGCGCCGCGATGCAAGGCCGCGCCGCGCCGCCCGCCCTGGCCGCGCCCGTGGCGGTGGAGGATGTGGAAGTCGATCCCCATTCGCGGCAAGCCAGATTTGCCGGCGCCCCCATGGACCTTACTTCGGTGGAGTTCGCCATCCTTGAAATACTCCTCCGCCACGCCGGCGGCATTGTGGCCCGCGAGCAGTTGCTTCGTGGCGCCTTCGGCAGGGAATTATCGCCATTTGACCGCAGCCTTGACGTGCATATCAGCAATCTGCGAAAAAAACTCCGCCTTCACACGCCAGTGGAACGGATAAAGACCATCCGCGGCGTGGGATACCAATATACCGTTACCCGGCGGGCAAGCAACGCCGGGTTGCCCGAAAAAAACAACGGTATTGACGGGGAAAAAAGGTGAATTCCAACAACGGGCCTGGCGATGGAATTGATAAAGAATTCAAGTTCCGCCTGCCTGAGGAGCGTGACGGCGAAAATCCGTTCCACCTGCGGCTGCTTGAGGAGCGTGACGCCGAAGGTCTGTTTCGCCTGCTTACGGACAATTTTGATTATCTTAAAAAGTGGTTGCCGTTTGCCAAAGATGGTATTGAATTATCCGATGCTAAAGCCTATATAGTTGACGGACGCCAACAATACCTGTCGTACGCGGGGGTGCCTTTTGGCATTTTCCTTCAATCCAAACTTATCGGCGTCATCAGCTACCGCAAACCCGATTGGGCAAATCGCGTCATAAGTCTTGGTTATTGGATTGCCTCCTCCAGCCAAGGGGGATGGGTGGCCACAAAGGCCTGCCGGATTCTTACGAATTATGCGTTTAACGGGCTGGGAATGAACCGCGTGGAAATAGCGTGTGCCACGGAGAACATTAAAAGCCG
>JAHFEI010000036.1 GCA_023248615.1 Nitrospinales bacterium
TCTGCCTCCTCGGGCCGGAACTCCTCAATGTACGTGTTACTAAGGTTGAAGTGTCCCTCGAAAAGCGCGGGTGAAAGCCCGATGGCGTTTTTATACATCAACTCCGCCTCACGGAACTCCCCCCTGCCAAAATTCACGTTCCCCATCTCAACAATCGCCCTTAGGTTCCTGTTGTTTTTTGCAAGCGCCTGTTGCAGATATTTTTGGGCATGCTCGTAGTCCCCCATTTTCCGGTAATAGCTACCAGCCATAACCATTAGCGCCAAGTCATCCGGATAACGCGCGGAGAGTTCCTCTACGGGCTGTATTTCCCCCGGCTCCCACCCCTCATCTATGAAGTGGGATATCGACCTCGCCTGGTGCGACGATTCCAGCGCCATCCCTTCGCTGATGACGGGAATAACAAACGGTATGGCGGCAAAAAGCGCCACAAAAAACGCTAGCACGATGCGCCCCTTCGTCTTTACATATCCGGCAAGGAAAAGGGCCAGTGTTGCAAACGCCGCCACAAATCCCATCCCCAGTAGCACGGAAAGAAAAAACAGCACGACGGCTATGGCGGATGTATTTTCATTAATTTCGATTGGCAACATCCGTTGCATGTCGCGGGCCATCGGCTTGAGATAGATGATCAATGCCGTCAGCGAAAATATCATGAAGGCGAAGGCGAGGCCGTATACCGCCGTGGAAAGGGCGTGGCGCGGTAGCGCCTCCTGGTTCAGCGGATCCAAAAACCATGTACGTATCCCATTATGGGCCGGGCTGAGCCAACCCTTAAAGTCCGCCGAATCGTTAATGTACGAATAGTACGCTGCCGCAAACCACGAATCACTGTCATCCGGCGACACCCGGCAGGCGTATGTTGCTGACTGTGCGGCTCCGCCTGAATTGCCGGTGTGCGCCAGCATCCCCGCCCTTGCCCTTAACATGCGCGAAACAAAAAAAAGGTTCCGCGCAGAAAGCCGCGCCTTCCATTCCAGCAAAGTCGCCATACGGGCAGACGCCGCGCCCTTGTCGCCGGATACAATCGCGGCATCCAGGTTTGCCACGACATCCAAAAGCTCCGGCATTATGCCTGTGGCGCTACCGGAAATTTGTGATTCGGGAAGCAAAACGGCGTCACCCTGCGCCAAACTGGCGGATGGGCATAGTAAAACAAGCGCCAGGATTGCCAGCCTAAAACTCCAACGCACTTTTTCAGTCCTCAAACAGCTTATCCAGCTTTTCCTGCAAGTCCGTTGCATAGTTTTCGTCCAGCTTTTGCCCGTCTTGGGAATGCACAGCGTTCTGGCGCTCGGCCACATCAAGTATTTTACTTATCTTCTCCACCAGTTCCTTGCAATACAGGCTTACCATCCCGACTGTGGTGGCGTTGTCGAAAACTATCGCCACCATAGACCGCTTGCCGACAAGCATTATCTGTATATGTACCCTTTCCCCCTTGTGGAACATGGAGGAGAACTCCGGCTCGCCCATAACTTTTGCAAGTTCGCGCGTGGCGGAAAAACTGCCCGCCACAAGCGCGGCAAGCGCCTCGGAATTTATGCCCATAGTTTCGCCGACCTGCGACACCAGGTGCCCGTCGCGGTCTATCAAAAAAACTTTTTTGGATTTCGACAGCCTTAAAAACTCCCTCAGGAGCGTGTCGATCTGGTCTACAGTCTCGCTGTAGAAAACCAGCCTCCCTGTCCGCAGTTTCTCGTCCGTCGCCATGGCTACAGTTTATCCTCAAAGACGGATACTTTGCTTTTTCCCCTCAGCTCGGAATACATGGACTCCACAAGAGCCCTTCTCTTCTTGTTCCGCAGTATCTGCTTTATTTTTTCGTCGGCCTGTTCCGCCCCGCCGGGAAAAGCGGCCTTGTGCGATTCGAAATAGCCGGACACTTCCCCCACAGGCGGCTCCATCATGGCCGCAAGGTCGGGATAGCTGTTTTTTAGCATAGCCGCCACGACAATATTTTTCACCGCCTCGTTTTTGACATTATCCATCGTCAGCAGTCGCGACTCCATCCACTTGTCGAATTTTTCGCGCGAGCCGAACTTGCGTATCATCTGTATTAGCTGGGCCTCCAACTGCTTTTTGTCTATGCTGATGCCGCTTTTCTTCGCCTCCTGCATCAGGAGCGTGTGGTTGACAAGGCCGTTGAGCGATTCAAGCAACTCTTTTTTCCCCAGTTTATGGAAATCGTCCACATCCCCCTGCACAGTCATTCGGTACTGCACTTGGCAATAGTCGAGGAAATAGTTGCGCGTTATGTTCGCGCCATTGACAATTCCCACCACCGGCTCCTCTTTCTTGGCAGGCTGGGTCGGGAGAGGAGTGGACGCGGAGATTCCGCTCCCCTTCTCGTTGATGCGGTCCAATACAAGTTTGGCGCTCGCCTTCAGGGTGGTCATCACCCCATCGCCACGCGCCGCAACCGCTTCCACTGTGGGAGCTTTAAGCCAGTTTATATTTTCCTCCAGCCATGCCACGTCTGCGGCATCCGGCAGGTCACGCTTGTTCCACTGGATTACTACCGGGAATGACCGTATGTCTATCCCGTTTTCCTTGAGCGTGCTTTCAAGGTCCTTCAACGATTCCAGGTTTTCCTCCAGCTTTTTCTTTTGCGAATCGGCTACGAACACCACGCCATCCGCCCCCTGCAAGACAAGCTTGCGCGTGGAAGCATAATACACCTGCCCCGGCACGGTGTAGAGCTGGAATTTTGTACTCATCCCCTTCACATTCCCAAGGTCGAGCGGCAGAAAATCGAAGAACAGGGTGCGGTCACCCTCCGTTGCAATCGCTATTAAATCCCCTTTTGCCCCTTGCGGCGCCTTTTGGTGTATCACCTGCAAGTTGGTGGTTTTCCCGCTCATGCCCGGCCCGTAATAGACGAGCTTGCAACTAACCTCCTTACGGGCAAAATTTATCTGTACCACGCTGTAAATACTAACCTATATTTACATGTTTTTTTATTTCATTCGAGGCCTGAAAAATTTCCACATTTATTTGGGGAAGGTCTGCACTGGCGTCGAGTATTACAACAAAGAGGGATTTGCCAAGGTCTGTCAGGATCAGATTGCCGCTACTGGACGTTATCTGGTAGCGGGTATACCGGTGGAATTCAATCGCCTTGCATCCGTTCCCTATCGCCATGTCCACGGAAGATGCCAACGCCGCCAGTGCCTCGCCATCGAACCGGTCGCCCAGGGCGGATTCGACCACCATCCCGTCGTGGCTACATACCAACGACCCGACCACGCCAGCCCGCCGGTTCAGCTTCTCCAATATCACTTTTATCGATATCATCCGACGATTGTTTCCACATACCTGTTTACGCGCGATTCCACGGCCTTGATATCCGTCCCCGGCTCCAATACCAGCACCAGCGCGGCATAAAACACGTTTACAAACATTATGTCGCCGTCTGGCGTAAGGATAACCCCACGCTGGAAATTGCCAAGGCTGGCATTGCGGGTACATTGCGCGGATGCCTTGAATATCTCGACCGCGTGGGCGGAAAGGCCTTGCAAAGGTTTCCCGGATTTCACCACCGATTTGATATCTGTGCCGGAAAGGTCCACAAGGTGGAGCGACCGTACGCCATCGAGCCTGCTAAAAATGGAAAGCCGGTTTATAAGGTTTTCGTGCTCCTCGTTTTTGGTGTCCGGGATAGGCTCGGTACCGCCACGTGCAACCACCTCCTCGTCTGCCACTTCTGCCGCAACTTCCCTGGCCTGCGATTTCGCCTTTTGTAGCGCCGTTTTCAGTTCCAGGGCGCGCGGGTCATTCGGGCTTATTTGCAATATGGAGGCAAGCTTTTCCTCGGCGCGGGTATACGCCTTTCCCTTGAGGTATATCCTGGCGGCAAGCAGGTTCCCCATGTAATGGCGCGGGCTGATCCTCAGCAGTTTTTCAAAGCTTATCAGCGCGGGCTTAAGGTGCTCCGTGTTTTTCGTAAGGTTAAACATGTCCATCCGCACCTCGCCGTATACCAAAAGCAGGTCTGGCGAGCCGGGCAACACCTCCAGCCCGCTGTGGCATTCTTCCAGCGCTCCCTTGTGGTCGTTCTTATCCCTCAGCGCACGGATGCGGTCCAGGTACTCCGCCGCGTTCGGGATAGGTACATTATCGGGTGTCATTCAAAGCTTGTTCCGCAATAAAGGTTAAAATACAATACAACCTTGGGCCGAGTGCGTAGCATGCCACCGGCTTAGTTTATTTTGATTATGGGGAAGTGTCAAACACAACGCTATGGAACACGACGTTAAATATCTGGGAAGATACAAGGTGGAGTCCAAACTCGGCCAAGGCGCCATGGGTGTCGTTTACCTTGCGCGTGACGAAATGATAGACCGGCAAGTCGCCATAAAGTCTATCCGGATGGACAAGATAAAGTCCGATGCCGAGCGGGTAAAGGCGCGCGACCTCCTGTTCCAGGAAGCCAAGACGGTCGGCAAGCTAAGCCACAGCCACATAGCTGGCATATTCGACATGGGAGTGCAGGACGAAAACCCGTACATGGTTATAGAGTACGTTGACGGTATGACCATCGCCGAACTTATCGGCAAAAAGGATCCGCGCCCGGTAAAGGAAAAGCTGGCGCTTATCTCCATGTCCGCGCGGGCGCTACACTATGCCCACCAGCGTGGCGTGTTGCACCGCGATATCAAACCGGCCAACATAATGATACTGGCTACAGGCTCCCCCAAGATAATGGACTTTGGCATATCCCGCATAAAAGACGCCTCTTCCGAGGGATGGGTAGCGGGCGAGGGCGAGGAACAGGGGATAATACTGGGAACACCCAATTATATGTCCCCGGAGCAGATACGCGGGAAGGTGCTGGACCAGCGGTCGGATATCTTCTCGCTGGGAGTGCTGGCCTACGAATGGCTGTCGGGCAAAAAACCGTATGTTGGCGCCGACTTGAAAGACCTTCTCAGGGCGATACTTAAGAATGAGCCGGAGCCGCTCTCAAAGGTTGCCGGTTTGGACCCAGCGTTTGATGCGGTAATCAGCCGCGCCCTGGCAAAAGACCCGGGCGACCGCTACCGCAATGCGGAGGAATTCTCCGAGGCGCTGGAAATGTACATGAACAAGCAGGAGATGAAAAACGCGGCGCAATCATCCATCGCTTTTTCCTACGACAAGCAAAGGGTGGTAGACCAACTGCGGAAAAACTACCTTTTCTTCGCCGATTTCACAGACGAAGAGCTGTTTTCGATATTCAAGCTGTCTGGCAAGGAAAAATATATCGAGGCCGACGTCATCGTGCAGGAGGGGACTTCCGGCACAAAGATGTACATCATCGTCTCCGGTTCCGTTACCATCACCAAAGATATGCACGGCAAAAAGGTGGACCTGAAAAAGCTGGGCGAAGGGGACTGCTTCGGCGAGCTTTCGATAATCGACAAGATGCCGCGCTCCGCCTCCGTTATCGCAAACGAGGCGACGGTGGTAATAGCCCTCAACGAGGTCGTGCTACGGCTTTCAAACCCGGAGGTCTGCCTGAAACTGTACCGGAACCTGGCGGCAATCGTCTCTGAAAAGCTACGATGGAGCGATGCCCGCGTGTACAACCTGATTACGGGGGCAAAAGACGCTGGCATGTCCGTGGAATAGCCACTTCCTTCTTCTCCGAACCACCCACCGCATCAGCCGCCGATGGCGACCATCGGGCGCACGCAAGTCGCCGCGGAGCCTTGTGTAAGGGCATGCCCTTCCGGTTTCACGGCAAGCGCCTGATAAAACTTTTCCAAAAACCAGCCGTCCGGCCCATCCTTGGCAAACCCGGGGCGCAGGTCTATTTCCCGGTCGGAAAAAAGGCAGGAGCGCAGTGTGCCCTCGGCGGTCAGCCGCATGCGGTTGCAATCGCCGCAAAAATGCCTGCTAAGGGGCGAAACAAACCCGATGCGCCCGGCGCCGCCCCGGACTTCATACACCACCGCCGGGCCGCTGGAGCTACCGGGAAACGGCGTTAGTTCGTAATCGCGCCGCACAGTCTCCTCTATTTCCGCAGAGGGAATGCATCCCCTGCCGTCCCACAGGCGGTTGCTGGCGGTTGGCATCATCTCAATGAAGCGCACCTCAATAGGAAGTTCATGCGCCAGCCGCGCAAAATCCTGTATCTCGTCGTCGTTAAAGCCGCGTATCGCCACCACATTCACCTTTAGCGGCCATGCACCTTTAGCGGCGGTTGTGCGTATAGCGCGAAGCGCCGTTTCCACCACGTCGTGGCCGGATAAGGCGCGCATCCGTTCCGGACGCATGGTATCCAGCGAAATATTAATCCTGGAAAGCCCGGCTTCTTCCAGCGCCGGAGCCATCTGCTCCAACATTACGCCGTTGGTGGTCATCGCAACCTCTTCTATCCCGCGTATGGCCCGCAGGTCGCGCACCAGGGCGGTTATCCCCTTGCGCATCAGCGGCTCACCGCCGGTAAGCCGCACTTTGCGGATGCCAAGCGGCGCAAAAATGGAAACCAGCCGGGTTATCTGCCGGATTGTCAGCATATCGCCTTGCGGGTAGGTTGCGCCGCTAGCGCCCGGCATGCAGTAGGCGCACTTCAGGTTGCACCGGTGAGTTACCGAAACCCGAAGGTAACTTATGCTCCGCCCGAAGCTGTCTTTTGTTTCCCGCATGGGGCTATCTTACTCCCTTTGAAAGTTGCGGGACAACAGGCCGAAGCGGTTGGCGTGCCGGTTTGACGGACAGGGTGGGAGAATTTTCCCCGCTACCGCGCCGCCCGGCTATTTGCTTCCGAAGTCGGAAATGAACCGCGAGATGTCGTTATAAAACGCGAATGCCATCAGCGATATCAGCAGGAAAAGCCCTACCTGCTGTGCCAGTTCCCTGCCACGCAGGCTCACCGGTTTGCCGATTGCCCCCTCGATGAGGAAAAATACGATATGCCCGCCATCCAGCACGGGTATCGGCAGGAAGTTCAGTATCCCAAGGTTAACCGACAAGACGCCAAGGAACATCAAAAGGGGTACAATGCCGGCCTGCGCTTGGTCTCCGGCTATTTTGAATATCATCAACGGGCCGCCTATCGTGTCCGCCGGGACAATCTTTTGGAAAATCTTTACGATTACCATCAGCGTCATGTAAGAGACCTCGTAGGTTTTCCTGAAGCCGAGGGCTACCGATTCCACGGGGCCGTAGCGCTTAAATACTTCATCGGGGCTTATCCCTATCCTGCCTACCGCCACAGTCTCACCAAATATGGTTTTTGCCTTATCCGGAACGGGGGTTACGGAAACATCGGTGCGGAGGCCGCCCTCATGTTCCACGGATAAAAGCAGGGGCTTGCCGGGGGAGGTGCTGATGACATCAGCCAAGTGGCTCCAGCTATCCGTTTTTTTGCCGTTAACCGCCACAATCCTGTCGCCCTGGACCAAACCTGCGCCCATGGCGGGGGAATCTTTCAGGATTACTTTTATCTTCGTGTCCGGCACGGTTATGCCAACCATATAGATGACGCTGAAAACCAGCGCGGCAAAGATAAGGTTCGACACAGGCCCAGCGGAAACTATAAGCAACCTTCTCCATACAGGTTTTTTATTGAACGCTTTTGCCGGGTCTGGGGGAGGCGCACCCTCTTCCGGTTCCCCTTCTTCATCTCCGACCATCTTCACGTAGCCGCCAAGAGGCGCGGCGGCAAGCCGGTACTCCGTTTCCCCTATCTTCTTCGCCCATATCTGCGGGCCGAAGCCTATGGAAAATTTTTCCACTCCCACACCCATCTTAAGCGCCATGAGAAAATGCCCCAGTTCATGCACAATAATAAGTATGCCAAGCACCACCAAAGCTGAAAATACGTAGCTCAAAGTTCCCATTTATTCCTGTACTCCAAAAATCAGAATTTGGGCGATTCTATCAGTTCCACGCCGGAAGGGCGAGTAAACTTGAATACGCCGTCATCCACCTGTTCATTTACCTTCATGCCGGAGAACTCTATGTCGCTCCGGTTGCCAACCCAGTCATACAACGAAAGCGACCTGATAGTATAATCCTGCGCCTCCATGTTTATCACTATCCGGGTGACGGATATTGATTTTTCCTTCGGCTCCAGCGTGAGGGAGATTCCGGCTTCCGTCCTACCGCCATCCCCACCTTTGGGCCGTGGCGTTATGGCAAAAAGCTCCCTCAATTTTTTCCCGCCAACCAAAAACAGTGCGGGAGAGCGGCTGTTCACCACGTTATCCAACGGCTCCACTATCACCTGCTTTTCCGCCGGGATATAATAAAACATCATTTTGCCGTCGGAAATTATCTATTGTTCGTCCGGCGTGGCGTATTCCCACCGCATCTTCAGCGGCTTTTGCATCACCACCGTGCCGGAAGATTCCTCCTTCGTCCCCATGGATGCATTGTGGAATGTTTGCCGGAATTTAGCGGAGAAGCCGCGTATCTCCTCAAAACGGTTTTCCACCTTTTCGATAATATCTTTTGTCGCCTGGTCCAAAGGCTCCGCCTTGTGCGCCCTGTGCTTTTTGTTGCCCGCATGAGGCCCGTCCGCAAACGCGGGATTAAGGGCCAACGCCACGCAAACAAATAATAAAAAAACTCCGCGCATCAATAGCTCCTCCTGAATACCGGGGCGAGTACAAGCCCGGCTACAAACCCGCCCACATGCGCTCCCCAGGCCACAGGCCCGCCGGAGCCGATGGCGAAGACCTGCATAATAAACCAAAATCCTATAAAAAATACAGCCGGTATGGGAACCACCCGTACAATAAATATAAACCAGAATAACGTGTATATCCGTGAGCGCGGAAAGGCCAGCATGTATGCCGCTAAAACGCCGGATATGGCGCCGCTGGCTCCCACCAATGGCACATCCGACGCCGTGTTGGAGTATATATGCGCGAGGGTGGCAAACAAGCCGCACAACATGTAAAACGCCCAAAAACGGAAGCGGCCCTGGATATCCTCCACGTTATTGCCGAAAATCCAGAGAAAAAGCATGTTCCCTGCGAGATGAAAAAAACCTGCGTGCAAAAATAGCGAGGTGACAATTCCGGCGTATGCGGGGATCACCAAATGTGTGGAGCCGGGCTGGACAATATCCGCCGGTATTGCCCCGTACCGGAAAACAGTTTTTTCAAACTCAGGCTCGGAAAAACCGGCCATCAACAAAAATATGAGAATGTTGGCGGCGATAAGCGCCAACGTAACCACCGGAACCCGCCGGGTGGGAATCGTGTCGTATAACGGGATCATTCCACCGCCTTTATTGTGTGGCCTGCGCGTGCAAGCAACGCGGCGGTAACGCCAACAACTTCTTTCCCTTTGTGCATACCCCAGCCGCAAGATGGGCTACCTGTCTTAAGATAAATTGTTTCCGGCTTCACGGCGCCAGCCATGTCTGCGGCCATGCTTGCGCCCCGTACCATTTCCGCCGTTCGGTCTTCGCCGGTCACGGTTTTCACGGTCGCCGTGCCGTCCAAAACGGCAAACCCCTGCCCCCCTTCCATCTGCATGGCGGTGCGCGGCACGCCCAGCCCCGCCAGCAACTCCGGGCAAAACGGGATAACCTCCCCGCCCAAAAATTTTTCCAAGAGGGGTGCAGATATTTTGGAACTGCCGTTGTATCGGCAATTTACGCCTACCAGGCAGGCGCTTGCCATGCTAACTCCCACAGTCGCTCCCTATGCAATAGGCGGAATAGAAACCTGGCTGACCCGATTTTTGCGCCAATGCCGGTTACTCGCCCTTTTCTACTATTACCGCCCTGCCGTCCGCCAGGCGTATGCGATCCTCCAACAACGCCTGTATGACGATGGGATATATCCTATGCTCGTGCGCCAGTATTTTTTTCGACAGCGTTTCCGCCGTCTCCCCTTCTTCCAAGGCGACCTTCGCCTGTAAAATTACAAGGCCGGTATCCACCCCCTCATCCACAAAGTGGACAGAGCATCCAGATTCCTTCGCACCCACATCTACCGCCTGCTTTTGGGCATCCAGCCCCGGGAATAACGGCAACAACGATGGGTGGATATTGATTATCCGGTTGCGGAACGCCTCCACCAGTAACCCGTCCACAATCCGCATAAACCCCGCCAGGCAGATGGTATCAATGCCGCGTCTCCTAAGCTCTTCCAGCGTGTACGCCGCAAATGCCTTGCGCCCCTTGTGTGCCTTCGGATCGATGAAAAGTGTTTCCACCCCGTACTGGCGGGCATATTCCAGCGCGTAGGCCTGCGCGTTATCCGTAATGACCAGCGACGGCAAATGCGAAAGCCTGCCTTCGGCGTGTGCATCCAGTATCGCCTTTAGGTTGCTTCCACGTCCCGATACGAAGACGGCGTATTTGTGCGGCTGTGTTGGCATACGGCTATTCGCCTATTAGCGCGCGGATTTTACGGGTAAGCAATACGTTCTCCGTATGCCCGGTCAGGTTGCCGGTTATTTTAGCTATCACCGGCCTCCCCGCAAGGTACAGGTCTCCCAGGATATCCAAAACCTTGTGCCGTGAAAACTCGTTTTCAAAGCGCAAGGTTGTGTTTATAACCCTCTCGTTATCTATCAGGATGACGTTGCTGAGCTTGCCACCCTCGGCCAGCCCGATTTTCTCGAACTTTTTTATCTGCTCCACAAAACCGAAAGTCCGCGCAGGGGCGATATCGGAGCGAAAGGCCGCCACGCCACCGGCAGAGTCGTACGTTGCGCGCTGTTTGCCGACCGGGGCGGGATAATCCATCCTGTACTCCACAACCAGCCTGTCGCACGGCTCCGCCAAGAGGTACTTTTTGCGGTCGTCCATTTCCCCTATCAGGATAGGCTCCCTTATCACCACAGGCTCCAGCGCTTCCGCCTGTTCCACAATTCCGGCGCTCTCCACAAGGTCGCACAGTTGCGCCGCAGAGCCATCCATTATCGGCACCTCGTCGCCCACCTTCAACAAGGCGTTGGTGATGCCATACATATGCAACGTAGCCATGATGTGCTCGATAGTCCGCACGCTTATCGCACCGAACTTCAGGGTTGTGGCATACTCGGTGGATTCCACATGACCTATATCCGCCTTCACCTGCCTGCCGGAGGAAATATCGCCAAAAATTATCCCGCTGTTCGCCGGGAGCGGAGCGAGGATAACCCCGGTCTTTATGCCAGAATGGAGCCCAAGGCCGCATAGCACCACACTTTTTCCTACTGTCCTTTGCATAAAGCGCGTGCCGCCCGGTGAGGCGCTACTGTGCCCAACACCGCCTGTTACGGTCGCCACCGGCAGGACACCGCCCAACTGTATGCCATCCGGCTCTATTTGCATGGTGGGGCAGGACATGACGACATTCTCTGTGGTGGTCTTAAGTTCCTTCACGTTGCCGGGCCAGCCATATGACCTCATCCGCTCCATTGCCTTCCTTGAAAGGCGTATCCCAACCTTGCCGAAATCCTCGGATGCGTCGTGGATAAAATGGCCGATGAGATCGGCTATCGCGTTCCCCCGTTCGCGCAGGGGCGGCAGTTCCACCAGCGTGCCGGAAAAACATGCGGCGAGGGATGCCTCCATCTGCGGCGTGGCAGTAGCCGCTGGCGCAGTTACGGCGGCTATAAAAGCCGGCCCCTGTGATTGCCGTGACAGGGCAATAAGTCGCGCCAGCCGTTGCTGGAGCGAAGCCTCCAGCAGGTGCGGGTTCTCCAGGAATACTGTGCCGGACAACTTGGAAAACCAGGAGCCGCTCTGTGCAGGGTTCTCTTCCGCCGGGCCGAAAAGCCCGTCGAACGACGTGGTGGTAAGCCGCCTGCAAGCAACTTTTATGAAGGTATCCTTGTGCCGGGCGCTATGCGAATGGATGTGCCGGGCGCTATATTCCTTCCCACTACCAGGCTCGCCCAATACCAAAACCGGGGCGGGCGATTGCGCCGCCTCGTCCATCTTCACTTTTACTGCGTCCATGGCGGGACACCCGGTGATGTACGGCATCGCTTCCATGCCGCCAACGCGGCTAC
>JAHFEI010000284.1 GCA_023248615.1 Nitrospinales bacterium
ATGTTTTTTGCTGGCCTGCTTGCGCTGGAATATTTTGCGCCCATCGAAATGATAAAACTGGTGGATCGTGTGGGGCTTTCTCTTGGGTACTCTTTTTCCAGCCCGTCCGACTTCCGTGGCATGACGGCAATACAGTGGGTACGGGGATTGGCAATCGTATTCGTCACCTACTGGTTCACATACGGGCAAATGGTGTTTAAGCAGAGTGCGGGCTTTTACCTGGTTTATGCGGCCATAAGCCTGGCTACGGCTTTTGGGATAGCCCGTATCCTCCGGCTGGGAGGATGGAGGGGCGTGGAAGGAAGACACCTGCTGTTTTCCATTCTCTTTTTCGCGGTTGTCTTTGCCATGAGCGTGCTCACCTTTTTTTCCCCGCGTTTTGTCCATCTTGTTTCTGGGCGGTACCTTTTTTACGCCATCGCGCCTACAGCGGTGCTCATGGGGTTCGGCATACGCGGCTTGGCTGATGCATGGAAAGCTCCAGATGCCATACCGCTTGCCGCCTGCCTTTTTACGGCGTTGAACGCAATAGCCATCTTCGGGTTCTTGGTGCCGATGTATGGGTAGGCTTGGCGTGAGGGGGCGAATCGGGGTGTTCCTAGCGATTGTGCTGGGAGTGCTTTTGTTCGACGCCATCATCAGCTTGGCCATATCCATACTCGATACCGGTTATCTGTCTTCGCCGGATGCGCATATAACGCAGGGACATTTTGTGCAACCTCATCTTCCGGCAGGTTTTGTGGCGGACTTTGGGGTAGGGGCGGTGGCTGTGGCCGCACTTCTTGCCGTGCTCTATATTGCAATAGCCCTGTTTACGGTTTCGCTACTGGCGGATGCGGAGGGCATGGAACGCCAGATATCCGTCCCGGAACCGGTTCGCTTCCGGGGAACGTACCGGGCGGGTATGGCGTGGGGGCTGGCCCTGATTTTTATTTGTGCCGCTGTAGCCAGGATGTTGCTATCCGAGCCGGTGGGACTCAAGACAAGGTATGCCGCCGCCCTTGATTTTATGGTCGGCTTCAACCGTGCGGTGTCGCTGAAAGCCAAATTCGATGAAAAGGGGTATGAAACGGAGATGCTGGATGCCCTGACGTTCAACCGTAGCGACTTTATCTGGTTCGCGCGCTCCGGCTACTGGGCGTACTACTACGATGAGAGAAGTACAAGGTGGACTGACAGGAAGTCTTTTGCCGCCGATAAATTGTACCGGCTTTCCAACTTCGGAGTTTTATCCGATGCCGACCTATATGAAGGGTATAAGCTGATGAGCGAGGTCGGAGACACAAAACGCGCGGAGGAAATGATGGGCTGTTTGGAGGCAAAAGCGCCCCAGACGAGGAAAACTCCCTGATTATTTGATGAAATTTTGACTGGAAATCGGTTACAATCCGCCTTCGGCATATATTGTCGCGGCTATGGTATGGTGCTTCCTTGCGTCCGGATTTTTTGGCGCATAATCTTTTAAAATATTTGGCTTAAATATTGCTTGACACGCCCACCCCTTTTTACCTATCATCTCGGTTTACCCTTTGGGTCTAGCTGGCGTAGCTCAGCTGGTAGAGCAGCTGATTTGTAATCAGCAGGTCGGAGGTTCAAATCCTCTCGCCAGCTCCAGTTAAGAGCGGACTGGCATGGGCCATAGGGTCCTGTGATTTGTGTTAACGGCGTTTGAGAGGGGCTTTGTAGTCGATGCATTTTATGTTGGAGAGGTTCCCGAGTGGTCAAAGGGAACAGACTGTAAATCTGTCGGTGTACGCCTTCGTAGGTTCAAATCCTACCCTCTCCACCATTGTTGAAGAAGTTTTTATGGCGGGAACAAGTAGGGTAGGCGCGGGAATAGCTCAGTTGGTAGAGCATCAGCCTTCCAAGCTGAGGGTCGCGGGTTCGAGTCCCGTTTCCCGCTCCAGATATTTGGGGAAATGGGCACCATGCCCGCGTAGCTCAGTGGCAGAGCGCTTCCTTGGTAAGGAAGAGGTCATGGGTCCGATTCCCATCGTGGGCTCCACCATGCTGGCGACCGGAACCTGTAATTAGAGGAGCTGTTACAAATGGCGAAAGAGAAATTTGACCGTAGCAAACCGCACGTTAACGTCGGCACGATAGGCCACGTCGACCACGGCAAGACGACGCTGACCGCGTCGATAACTGAAGTGTTGTCGAAGAAGGGTTTGGCGGAATACGTTCCGTTTGACCAGATAGACAAGGCCCCGGAAGAGCGCGCGCGCGGCATAACAATAGCGACTGCGCACGTTGAGTACAACACCGCCAAGCGGCACTACGCGCACGTTGACTGCCCAGGCCACGCCGACTACGTAAAGAACATGATAACTGGCGCGGCGCAGATGGACGGCGCGATACTTGTTGTTAGCGCGGCAGACGGTCCGATGCCGCAGACCCGCGAGCATATCCTTTTGGCCCGCCAGGTCGGCGTCCCGTACATAGTGGTGTTCATGAACAAGGTAGACCAGGTCGACGACCCGGAGCTTTTGGACCTTGTCGAGCTTGAGATACGCGAACTTCTTTCCAAGTACCAGTTCCCCGGCGACGTCATCCCGATTGTTAAGGGTAGCGCGTTGCAGGCCCTGAACAACCCGGAAGACCCGGAGAAGACGAAGTGCATATGGGACCTGATGGCGGCGATAGACAGCTACATACCGGAACCCAAGCGCGAAATCGACAAGCCGTTTTTGATGCCTGTTGAGGACGTGTTCTCGATAGCGGGCCGCGGCACCGTCGTTACCGGCAGGATAGAGCGCGGCGTCGTGAAGGTGGGCGAAGAAGTCGAGATAGTCGGCATACGCGACACGCAGAAGACGGTTGTGACCGGCGTTGAGATGTTCCGCAAGTTGCTGGACGAAGGTCGCGCTGGCGATAACGTGGGCCTTTTGCTTCGCGGCACGAAACGCGAAGAGGTTGAACGCGGCCAGGTGGTAGTGCATGTTGGGACTATCACCCCGCACAAGAAGTTCAAGGCGGAGGCGTACATCCTGACGAAGGAAGAGGGTGGGCGGCATACTCCGTTTTTCAAGGGTTACAAGCCCCAGTTTTACTTCCGCACGACAGACGTTACCGGCTCTGTGACCCTGCCTGACGGCGTTGAGATGGTCATGCCCGGCGACAACATATCGATGGTGGTAGAGTTGCTTGTTCCTGTTGCGATGGAGAAAGAAGTGCGTTTTGCGATACGCGAAGGCGGACGGACCGTCGGCGCGGGCGTCGTGACAGAAATAGTAGAGTAGGGATATGA
>JAHFEI010000285.1 GCA_023248615.1 Nitrospinales bacterium
TGCGTGAAGGCGGTCGCTTGAAAAAGCTTAATTTATGCTAAAACTCCCAGAAACTGATAAAGTAAAAAAGCGGTCAATTAACGTGCTCTTAAACCGGACATTTCTATGTGCTCGCAACAAGAGCCTCCTTTCTGCTGGGGCTATATTGCGTAAAATCAACAGCTTCTGCCACACCTCCAGAGACTATGGTTCATATAAAAAGCGAGCACACGATTACCGAATACATCTGGGGAGAAAATTTCCGCAGGCTTTTTTGTAACCTTTGTGCCGCCCCCACGTCTAAGTAGGTAGATACATGGGAATCAACGAACATTTAAACAGGTAAATTGGAGGAATATAATGAACACTTTTTCTAAAGTCACGACAGCCTTGGTAATTGCGTTGGCAATGGTTGCCACCGGCACCGCATACGCAGGCGAAGGCCACAAGAAGCACAAGAAGGAAAAGGCCGCAGAAGCAGCAGCGCCGGCAGCACCGGCAGCACCGGCAGAAAAAGCCGCTGAAAAACCGGCTGAAAAACCGGCCGCAGCAGCAACAAAGAAGTAACTCGCACTTTCCTGTTCTATACAGGGCGGGCGCTGGCTTTAAACGGCTTGGCGTCCGCCCTTACATTTTGGTGGCTCCCTTCCTGTTTCTGTATTTGTTGGCATTGGGCGATTTTAATTTTGCATAACATTTGTGGTTCTCTTCGCCTATCATGGCGGGAGGGAGAGTTGATGAGGAAGTATTTTGTTCCGGTTATTGCGGTGTTCGTGGCGGTATCGTCCATGCTCCCGTCTTACGCGTTTTCTGAAAATGCCAAGCCGCTAGCGAGGAAACACCTCGCCGCCGCAGACCTTTTCGGCAAGAAGATTGCCGCCATCAACCCTACTCCGGAACAAAAAGACCAGTTGCGGAAAATATTCGCAAGCCACGAGGCCGTTCTTGCCCCAAAATTGTCGGAGTACATCGAGAAACGGCGCATGTTCCGCAAGATGAGCAAGAACGTCGACGCTGACCAGAAGGAAATATATGCGTTGGCCCAACAAATCGGCCAGCTGAAGGGCGATATTGCCCTGGAAAAAATCACTATTATGAAGGAAATTATTCCCGTGCTAACGCCGGAGCAAGCTGCGAAATTCAAGTCTCCTGAAACGCGGCCCTTGCACGGCAGGGAAACGCCACGGTAGCCTGCTAACACCAAATGGGGGCGGGCTGAAAAATGGATTCCGGCGTAAACGGAGTCCTTGACGGAAAACTGGTTGCGGCGGCGCTGGACGGGAACGATGCGGCCTTTGGCGAATTGATAAAAAGGTATAAGGGCGCGGTATTCGCCATTGCGGCGCGCATAGCGCTGGATGAGCTGGAGATAGACGAGATAAGCCAGGAGGTGTTTGTGAAAGCGTACGACAGCCTGAAAAGTTATCGTGGCGAGGCGCCGTTCGGGCATTGGGTCATGCGCATTGCGGCAAACACTAGCAGGGATATACTGAGGAAAAGAAAGAGACGCCCGGAACATGTGCCTTTCGACAAGATTGAGTATGGTATTGCCGGGAACGAGCCTGATGGTGAAAGGGAGATTGAAACGCTACACAAAGCGATTACAAAACTGGATGCCGATGACAGGATGCTTGTGACGATGCTCGAAATTGAAGGCAAGGCGATAAAAGAGGTTGCCTATATTCTGGGCATTAGCGAGGGGAATGTGAAAGTACGCGCATTCCGGGCTAGAAAGGCGCTTAAGGACATTTTTGAGAAAGAGGCGGACAAACATGGATGATACAAGCTTCGACAGGCTACTTGGGCGCTTGGGTGCAGGGCGCAGGGATACTTCCCGGCTCGAATTGGGCTTTGAGACAAGGGTTATGGCGCGAATCCGGGAAGACCGCGAACAACAACCGGCATTTTTCCGCATGGCGTGGAGGCTTGCCCCCGTCTTCGTTTCGCTTTTTGTCGTTGTAAGCTCATGGGTCTACATAACGGGCAACGATCCGGATATTGACCATATAGCCCACACCAATGCCCGCCACGAGGGTATACAACTCGTCAAATACATGAGTGGCGACTGACATGAAGTGGGGAAAAGGAGTTGCTGGTATCATACTGGTTTTTGCCACGGGTATGGCTCTTGGCTGGGTTGTCGCCCATGCCTCGTACAGGAAAAAAGTAGATAACATGCTTAAAGGCGGGCCAGAGGCGTTTCAGGACGTTATCGTGAAGCGGATGAACAGAAAACTCAAGCTGGATAGCCAGCAGGAAAAAAAGCTCCGTGAAATACTGCTGGATACGCACGACCAGATGGTAGAGGCCAGAGAGGAGCTAAATCCCGAAATACAGGAAATACTTAGGGAAGCCAAAAACAAGGTAGGCACGATACTAAAGCCGGAGCAGATGAAAAAGTTTGAGAAGATGGCTTTGGAATCGCAAGCTGGACACTATCTCGATGGCGACACAGAGGCCGCTGTGGATACCGCAACGATAAATTCCGCCTCTACCGTGGAGCGCAATCCGCCCGTAACAAGAAGGCAATAGCGCACGATATTTCCGCAGATGCCCTCCGCGAACATAAGGTGCGGATGCGAACCCTACCCGCCCCTATTTTTTAACGCTCACTTTTTGGGTATAATCGCCGATAATAGAGGTGCTTATGCTTAACAATTCACAATTTTCTTCTTGAATGGTCGCTACGTTTACGCTGGCGGCCATAATAGTGGCTCTCGCCGCCATCGCTTTTAAATACCCTTTCCTGCGCTTTCCTATGGACGAGGACTTTTCATTCTACACCTACCTCGCACATTTCCAAGGCATAGGCCTGCAGATGAAAAAAGATTTCATGGTACTTTCCCCGGTCTGGAGAGCGCGGTTCATTTCGCTGGTTTACGGCAAAAGCTCGGCAAACGGAGTTTTCCGAATACGCCTATTCCTAATGCTGGCACACGTAGCCACCTCGCTGACGGTCTTTTGGGCGGCATATGTGCTGACGCAGGATATTTGGGCCGCTTTCACGGCTGGGATACTGTACGCGATTCTCGCCACCGTCCCTTCGCTCTCGGTACATACCATAAATATGGAACAGATATACCTGGGACTCGTCATATCCGGCCTTGTCCTTTTGCTACAAGGCCGCTATGTGGAAGCAGGGTTCCTGTTCGGCCTGGCCGTTGTCCCTAAAATAGCGTCCGGCATATACGTGCCGCCTCTGGCGCTTGTGGTGTTGCACATCCACGGGTTTACGGCTGGGCTTTTGTT
>JAHFEI010000286.1 GCA_023248615.1 Nitrospinales bacterium
CCGTAATGCACCTTATGTTATGGCCGTCCATAGGCACTCCCGCCGCGGAAGACGCGGGGTTGGGTAGCCGACATATGTTTTACTTTGTCGTTAGCGCAATGGCCGGAACGTTTTTCCCCATGCTTTACATAAATATCGACATGCTGATGGTGCGCGCCATATTTTCGGCAGAGGCGTCTGGTCACTACGGGGCGTTCACGGTTGTTGGCAAGGCGGTTTTTCTTTTGGGGCAGGTAGTCGGCATGGCCCTTTTCCCGGCTGTTGCCGCTGGCGATTTGATGGACGTTAGGGGAGGCATACGGCTTGCCCTACGCGCACTTACGTTATTGTTCGCGACCGGTGCGCTGGTTGTGGCGGGTATTGCCCTTTTACCGGAGCAGGCGTTAAATGTAATCCTGAAAGTGGCGGATGTGCGTATGGCCGGGCTTCTGCCTTATTACTGCGCCTCTGCGCTTGCCGTTTCCCTGCTCTTTCTGGAGGCCAACTACCGCTTGGCCCGCCAGCAGTACCGCTTTTTGTGGATTGCCGCCGCCGCCGCTTTGATTCAGGTGGCGGGGATAGCATATTTTTCCGGTTCCGTAGCGGGTATAGTAAAATTCCAGGTGGTGTTGTTCTGGGGTGTTCTTGCCGTACGGCTGGTTGCTCTTGGGCATGATTGGCAAAGGGAACATGGTGTGGGCGAGAAGTGACGGATTACGCAGGAACTATAGATTCCATACTTTCACGGCTTAAAGCCGACGGCTACCGCTCATGGGACAATTACGATTTTTGGGGATCCCGAACCGGCATCTCACTGCGCCGGAATAAAAACGTTTTCACCATGCCTATTCTGGGCGCGGCATATTTGCTGGATGTGGTTTTCCCCATGGTCGCCAGGATAGGGAAGAAGGAAAGCATCTCCATGGAAACGCTCCCCCATCTCATGCGTTCCATGAAGGTTTATAGGCGGCTGTCGGGTTCCGATAAGTACGAACACGACAGGAGGCAACTATTGGAGTATATGGTTTCCCATTTGGGCGCATCGGAACATGGCAAGGGGGTGGGGCACCAGTTCGGTTGGTACACCACCACGATGATACCGGCATACACGCCGTGCGTCACGCTTTCCTCGTACCTTGTCGATTACCTGCTGGATGAAGGGGCGGACGAACATGCCGACACCTTGCGGCAGATAGGGGAATTTGTTTTCCAAGACCTGCACCTCACCCACAATCCGGATGGCTCGTGCAAGGTAAGCTATACTCCGTTGGACAGCCGCTGGGTAGTGAATGCCAACTCCTACGCGTACAGGATAATGGACAGGTTGGGGAGGCATTTTTCGCGGGCCGACTACACTGCGATTTCGGAAAAACTGCTTGTGTACGTGCTGAACAACCAGGAGGAGGATGGAGGCTGGTTTTATTTTGAAAAAGGGAGCGTGCCGAAAAAGGAAAATTTTATCGACTGCTTCCATACGGCGTTTGTGCTGGAAAACCTGATGGACACGGATGCGGCGGCGGGCTCTCGCTTGGCGTTGGCGCTTGACAGGGGGATGGAGTATTTTTCCGGAACCTTTGTCAAGAGTAACGGGGCGGTGCGGCCCTTCGCAAAAAGCCATTTGCCGGTAAGGATTCGCGCCGATATCCGTGCCAGCGCCGAGGCTATGAACTGCCTTGCCTTGGCCTCGCTCAGGAAGCCAGAGTATCGTGAAATGGCCGTGAGGGTGTGTAGCAATGTTATGGGGACGATGTACGACGGCGCGGGCGGGTTCTTTTTCCGCGATTACGGGTTCTACCTTTCCAGGATGAACTACGCGAGGTGGGGCGCCGTGCCGATGCTGAACGCGCTGTGCGCTTTGGCGGAAGCGTAAGGGAAGCTACGGGAATGTGCGGGATAGCCGGAATCGTAAACTTGGATGGCGCACCAGTAGAGGCGGAAAAGCTTTTGGCCATGGGTATGGTCGCCGTACACCGTGGGCCGGATGGACGTGGAGAGTGGGTGGAAGGCGTGGCGGGGCTGGCACATCGCAGGCTCTCGATTATAGACATAAGCGGCGGGGCGCAGCCGATGGTTTCCCATGACGGCAGGTACGTCATCAGCTATAACGGGGAAATGTACAACTACCGTGAGTTGAAGCGGGATTATCTGGGCGACTACCCATATCGCACCATGTCGGATACGGAGGTAGTGTTGGCAGCCTTCTGCAAATGGGGGGCGGGATGCCTGGGGCGCTTCAACGGGATATTCGCTTTTGCCGTGTGGGACAGGCGCGACAAGGTTCTTTTCCTTGCCCGCGACCAGTTTGGCGTGAAGCCTTTGTACTATGCGCTTACTGGTCGGGCCATGCTTTTCGCGTCCGAAATAAAATCTATTCTTGCCGCCGATACGTCACTTGCCCGCCTATCGTTAAAAAATCTGGATACCGCCCTGACGTACAGGTTTTCCCCATCTCCCAATACGCTATTTGAAAAAATAAAAAAAATCATGCCGGGGCATTTTGTCACGCTTGCGGATGGCATATTGGAAGAGAAGCGTTACTTCCTCCCGGCGCCATCGGCGGCGGCGCAAGAAGAGGGGGAGCTGTTGCCGCGACTGGCAACCAGAATGGAAGAGGCTGTGGGGCGGCAGTTGGTCGCCGAGGTTCCGGTAGGGGTTTTGTTAAGCGGGGGAGTAGATTCTTCGCTGGTAGCCGCTCTTGCGGCAAAAAAGTACGGCGGGCAGATGACGGCGTTTACCGTTGGCTTTGAGGGAAACAATCCGCAGGATGAGATTAAGGATGCCGCCGTGCTGGCCGCCCACCTTGGTATGCGTCACGAGGCGCTGGAGGTTGCGCAACCAGATTTTTTGCCGGTGCTGGAGCGGGTTGTGTACCATCTGGAAGAGCCTGCCGCCACATCTTCCGCCGTGCCGCTTTTCATGTTGTGCGAGGCAATAGGCCGGACGCATAAAGTGGTGCTTTCCGGTCAGGGGGCGGACGAGCAGTGGGCCGGTTACCTGCGCCACTTGGGGGAGGGGTTTGCCTCTGCTTTAGGGCCGGTGTTTGCCTCGCAATCCCTGCGTAGCCTTGCGGATATGCTTCCACGCGCAAGAAAATTAAAACAGGCCTTCGCTTCGCTGGGCGAAACGGATGATGAGATGAGGTATGCCAAGGAGCGGTTCCTGTTTGATTCCACATCGCGCAAAAATTTGCTACGCACGGCATTCCCGGATGATATGACCCATATCCGTTATTTC